>DASQVN010000340.1:0-18446 GCA_035640755.1 Rhodopila sp. | reverse complement strand
CGCGATCAGGGAGCGGCTGTGGGCGATGACGGCCTCCTCGGTCAGCGCCGCGCCCGGGCGGGGAACGACGATGGCGTGGATGGCCTCACCCCAGCGGTCGTCGGGGATACCGATCACGGCGACCTCGGCGACGCCGTCGAGCAGGGCAATGGCGTTCTCGACCTCGGCGGAATAGACGTTCTCGCCGCCCGTGATGATCATGTCCTTCAACCGGTCGACAATGTAGAGGTAGCCGTCATCATCCATGTAGCCGCCGTCGCCGGAGTGATACCAGCCGCCGCGCAGGGCGTGAGCGGTCATCTCGGGCTGGTTCCAGTAGCCCAGCATGATGTTGGGGCCGCGCACCTGGACCTCGCCCACCGTGCCGCGGGGGACTTCGTTGTCATCGGCATCGCAGACGCGGATGTCGCATAGCAGGGCTGGGCGGCCGCAGCTCTTCAGCCGACTGCCGGAGACAGGGATGTGCAGGTCCATGGCTGTCGCGATGGGCGCCGCCTCGGTCATGCCGTAGACATGCAGGAAGCGGACGGTCGGCATGACCTCGGTGGCCTTGCGCAGCACGGCTTCCGGCATGGGTGAGGCGCCATATGGAATGGTATGCAGCGACGAGATGTCGTATTGCGCGATGTCGGGATGGTTGGCGATCATGGCGGCCATGGTCGGCACCAGCAGCGCATTGGTCACACGGTGCCGCTGCACGGCCTCGAGCATCTGCGCCGGGTCGAACTTGGGGATGAAGACATGGGTGCCTCCCACCATGGTCACCGCGAAGGTCGAGGCGCCGTCGGCAAGGTGGAACATCGGTGGCGAGTGGATATAGACGCTGTCATAGCGGTAACCGAATGCCGAGATGACCATGATGGCGTTGCTGACCAGGTTGCGGTGGGTGAGCATCACGCCCTTGGATCGCCCGGTTGTGCCGCCCGTGTAGAAGATGCCGGCCACATCGTCGCCACCCGCCAGGCCGTCCAGCCGCAGCGGCTGATCGAGGAGGGATTCGAAGGGGCGCATCCCCGCGGGCGCCGAGCCGTCGCCGATGTGGACGATGTGGTCGACCGCGAACAGCCCTGGAAGCCGGTTCGGCAAGTCGGCGTACGCGTCGTCCACCACCAGCATGCGCGCCCCGCTGTCCTCCAGCGTGAAGGCGATCTCCGGCGCTGCAAGCCGGATGTTGAGCGGCACCACGATCGCGCCCAGGCAGGGCACGGCGTAGAGCAACTCGAAATACCGGTCGCTGTTGAGCGCGAGGATGGCGACCCGGTCGCCCTGGGCAATGCCCAGTTTCCTGAGGCCGCCAGCCAGCTTGGCGATGCGGTCAGCGGTTTCGGCCCAGGTCCGGCGGCGGTTGCCGTCGATGGTCGCCAAGCCGGTTGCGTTGATCCTGGCCGCACGGTTGAGTCCCTGGACAAGTTCCACGTTCAAGCCTCCCCGATTATGTGTGTTGATCCGCAACATACGCCCATTGCCGGCTGGGCGCATAGCCGGGATGCGGTGTGGTGTTGCTGGCCGATAAGCCGGGTGGCGGACGTGCGGGATGGTGCGGGCATAGCAATCGCTCGACCTCGTGGGGCGATCGCTTGATCTCGCGGGGCGGCTCCGCTACGGACCGGTGTCAGCGCAGGGTCGGACGATGCGTCCGGGACTGCCGATGTGTCCTGGTTTGGGGGATGACCGAATGCGGATTGCAAGGTGGCTCCTGGCGGCGATGGCTGGTTGCGTCGTCGGCCTTGCGGCCATGCCACACGTCTGGGCCCAGGGGGTGGTAGGCGCGCCGCACCCGTGGGAGATGGGCATGCAGCGTGCCTACGGCCCGCTGAAGGTGCACGAAGTGCAGTTGCATGACCTGGTCCTGGTGATCATCACGCTGATCACGCTGCTGGTCGGTGCGCTGCTGGTCTGGGTGATGGTGAAGCACAATGCACGCCGCAACCCGGTGCCCAGCAAGACGACCCATCATACGCTGCTGGAAGTGGCCTGGACGGTGCTGCCGGTGCTGGTCCTGGTGATCATCGCCATCCCGTCCTTCCGGCTGATCTACTACCAGGATCGCGCAGTGCAGCCAGATCTGACGATCAAGGTGACCGGGCATCAGTGGTACTGGGAGTACAGCTACCCGGACCAAGGCAATATCGACATCGAAAGCCGGTACATCCCCGACGAGGATTTGAAGCCCGGCGACATCCGGCTGCTGTCTGTCGACAACCAGATGGTGGTCCCGGTCGGCAAGCGGGTCCGGGTGCTGACCGCCAGTAGCGACGTGATCCATAGCTTCTTCGTGCCCTCGATGGGGGTGCAGCGCTATGCGATTCCGGGACGGGAGATCGAGACCTGGTTCGAGGCGAGTGAGCCCGGCACGTTCTACGGGGAGTGCAACCAGATCTGCGGTCAGAACCACAGCCGCATGCCGATCTCGATCAAGGCGGTGTCCGAGGCTGATTTCAACGCCTGGGTGCAGCAGCAGAAGAAGGCGGCGGAGCGACGGACGGAGCAGCGTGTGGCGTCGTCGGTCCGGTAGGCGGCTGGTGGGGTGTCCCCGGCGTATGCCAGGGGCGCGGAGGGCCGTCGGGGAGGGGCCGTTTTTGTGGTAGCGCCTGAAGGTGCGCAGATGGCCGGGTGATCCTCGGGTCGAGCCCGAGGACATGGCCCGGCCAGGACGATGAATCTACCCGGCCGTAACGACCGCACGTTGGGTAGTTTGATGGCTCAGTCGTCGAGGAAGCTGCGGAGCTTGCGGCTGCGGCTGGGGTGTTTCAGTTTGCGCAGGGCCTTGGCCTCGATCTGACGGATGCGCTCGCGCGTGACGTTGAACTGCTGGCCGACCTCTTCCAGCGTGTGGTCGGTGTTCATGCCGATGCCGAAGCGCATGCGCAGCACGCGTTCCTCACGCGGGGTGAGGGAAGAGAGCACGCGCGTCGTCGCCTCGCGCAGGTTGGCCTGGATGGCGGCGTCAAGAGGGATGACGGCGGCCTTGTCCTCGATGAAGTCGCCCAGATGGCTATCTTCCTCATCACCGATCGGGGTTTCGAGGCTGATCGGCTCCTTGGCGATCTTCAGCACCTTGCGGACCTTCTCGAGGGGCATGCCGAGCTTGTCGGCGAGCTCCTCGGGGGCGGGTTCGCGGCCGATCTCGTGCAGCATCTGGCGGCTGGTGCGGACCAGCTTGTTAATCGTCTCGATCATGTGCACGGGAATGCGGATGGTACGGGCCTGGTCGGCGATGCTGCGGGTGATCGCCTGGCGGATCCACCAGGTGGCATAGGTGCTGAACTTGTAGCCGCGGCGGTACTCGAACTTATCGACCGCCTTCATCAAGCCGATGTTACCTTCCTGGATCAGGTCGAGGAACTGCAGGCCGCGGTTGGTGTATTTCTTTGCGATCGAAATCACCAGACGCAGGTTGGCCTCGATCATCTCCTTCTTGGCGCGGGCGCTGTCGCGTTCGCCGCGGGAGACGGTCATGTAGACGCGGCGGAACTCGTTGATCGGCAGGTTCGCATCGTTGGCAACGGCGGCGATCTGCGCGCGCACCTTGGCGATATCGTCGGGATGCCGGGTGACGAAGGTTTTCCAACCCTTGCCGGGCAGGGCGCCGACGTGCTCCACCCAGTTCGGGTCGAGTTCGGCGCCGCGGTAGTGCTTCAGGAACTCCTCGCGGCTGACCTTGCAGCTTTCGGCCATGCGCATGAGCTGGCCTTCCAGCGTGGTGAGGCGCTGGTTGAGCAGCTTGAGCTGGCTGACCAGCTCCTCGATCCGGTTGTTGTGCAGGCGGACCTGGCTGACCTTCTCGACCAGTTCCTCACGGATCTTCTCGTAGCCCTTTTCAGACTTGGCGGTCATTTCCTCGCCGCTGGTAATCGTTTCCAGCCGGCGGGACTGCATCTTCTGCAGCTTGCGGTAGAGGTTCTCGATCTCCTCGAAATTGGCCAGCACCTCGGGCTTCAGCTTTTCCTCGAGCGCCGAGAGCGACATGCTGGGGCCGCCTTCCTCATCGTCGGCGTCCATGTCGTCGTTGCCGCCGAACCCGTCGGCGGCCTCGGCCGTGGTATCGACGCCCTCGCCGCTGCCTGCGCCCTCGGTCGCTTCCAGGTCGATGATGTCGCGCAGCAGCATGCGCCCGGCCTTGAGCTGCTCATGCCAGGTGATGATGGCGGCAAAGGTCAGCGGGCTTTCGCAAAGCCCGTTGATCATCATGTCGCGGCCGGCCTCGATCCGCTTGGCGATGGCGATTTCGCCTTCGCGCGACAGCAGCTCGACGCTGCCCATCTCACGCAGGTACATGCGGACCGGGTCGTCGGTGCGGCCGAGGCTCGCCTCATCGACGTTGCCGGACTGCTCTTCCTCGTCGGTGTCGTCGGCCTTCTCGGCCTTGGCGATGGCGGGCTCGCCATCCTCATTTTCCTCGGACTCAACGACCTGGATGCCCATTTCCGAGAAATTGGCCATCACGTCTTCGATCTGTTCCGAGCTGTTCTGGTCGGGGGGCAGGATCGCGTTGAGCTCATCGAAGGTGATGTAGCCGCGCTCCTTGCCCTTGGCGATCAGCCGCTTGACCGCCGCGGTCTGCACATCCAGCAGGGTGGTCTCGACATCCTGTTCAGCCGTTGCAGTCTCGCCAGCGACCATGGGTTTCGTGGCCATCGCTCAGTGCTCTCCTTCAAACCGTCGGGCGACGCCCGGCACGCGGCGCATCAACCCTATATTTGCAATCACCTATTCCTGTTCGGCATCGAGAGGCCCGACGCCATCGGTTTCACCCGTGCGGACCTTGTTGAACGCCTGACGCAGCGCGAGCAGGCGCCGTTGCGTTTCTGCTGTCAGGTTGCGGGCGGCATCGGCTTCGGCCAGCGCCACTTCTTCCCGAAGATGTTCCACGTTCAAAAAGCCAAAAATGTGCCACCATCCTGCTTCGGCGTCGGCCGGCATCGCCTGTGGCGACGCGCAGGCCGGCAACGGCATCGGCGCGCCAGCCAGGACCTGCTCCACGCTCGTGTGAAATCCAGAGTTTGTGAGGTGGTTGATCAACGCATCCGAGTCAAGGGTTTCTGCCGCTTCGGTCCATGCGTCCATCGCATCGCGCAGGCGGGCGAGTTGGGCGGGCAACTGAAGGGAGGCGAATGCATCGGATACATCGTGCAGCAGGAATGGGTGCCGGAGCAGGATGGCGGTGAGGATGCGGAGGCGTTCCGATACGATCAGGTCCTGCTGCGGTACGGGCCGCGGCACGCGGGGGCCGTCCAGGGCAGGCATACCCGGCTGCTTGCCGCGCCCGCCGCGACGGGGCCGCTCGGCAAAGAACCGATCGAGCAGCGCGCTGCGGTATTCCGCGGCGAGCGCCTTGTCGGCGATCCGGCCGCAGGCCTCGACGAGCCGGGAGCGGAGCGCGGCGCGCTGTTCCGGCGTGGTTTCGCCGGCCTGGGCGCGCACCATGTCGTACAGCGCATCGGCGGGCGGGCGGGCAGCGTCCAGCACGGCCTGGAATGAGGCGCCGCCGCCTTTGCGCACCAAGCTGTCGGGGTCCTCCCCGGCCGGCAGGATTGCGAAGCGCAGGGACCTCTCGGCCGTCAGCATGGGCAGGGCGAGTTCCATTGCGCGGGACGCGGCACGTGCGCCCGCGGCGTCGCCGTCGAAGCACAGGACCGGCACCGGGGAAACCTGCCACAGCATCTCCAACTGTTCGGCGGTCAGGGCGGTGCCCAGGGGGGCGACGGCGCCGGTGAAGCCGGCCTGCGCGGCCGCGATGACGTCCATGTACCCTTCCACCACGATCAGTGCCCCGCCATTGCGCACCCCGTCACGTGCCCAGTTCAACCCGTACAGGTTCCGACGCTTCTGGAACGCCGCCGTGTCGGGTCCGTTGAGGTATTTAGGCTGGCCCTGATCCATGATTCGGCCGCCGAAGCTGATCAGCCCGCCGCGGCGGTTGCAGATAGGGAACATGACTCGGTGAGAAAACAGTTCGTATCCCCGCCCGGTTTCCTCTTCACGCCGAATTAATCCCGCTTGCGTAAGCTGCTCGATGGAGACACCCTCCTTCGCGAGATCCGCCGTCAGGGCGCCGCGGTCGCCGGCCCAGCCGAGGCCGAAGCGGGCGATCGTTTCGGTCGTCAGCCCCCGGCCCACCAGATAGTCGCGGGCCGCTCGGCCTTCGGGCAGGTTGATGCGGCGCTGGTAGTGGGTGCGCGCCAATTCCAGCACGGCGGTGATGTCGAGGCGGCGTTTCTCGGCCGCCGCAGCTTCGGGACTGGGCTTCGGCACTTCGAGCCCGGCTTCGGCGGCAAGCTCGGTGACAGCCTCCATGAAGCCGAGGCCCTGGCTCTGCATGACGAAGCTGATGGCGTCGCCGTGGGCGCCGCAGCCGAAGCAGTGATATCCGTCTTCATAGACGTAGAAACTGGGCGTCTTTTCGCCATGGAACGGACAGCAACCCTTCCATTGCCGACCAGAGCGCGTAAGCCGCACCCGCCGGCCGACGACCGAAGCCAGCGGGATGCGGCTGCGCAGTTCCTCCATGAAGCTGCTGGGCAGCGCCATTGCCGACGCAGCCGATCAGAGCGCCTGCAGCCGGGTTTTGACGATCGGGCCGGCGACGGACATGTCGAGCTGAGCGCCATGCCTCGCCTTGAGCATGGCCATGACGTTGCCCATGTCCTTGATGCCGGTGGCGTTGGCGGACTGTATCGCCTCGTTGACCGCGGCCTCGATGGCGGCCGGGTCCATCTGGGCGGGGAGAAAGCTTTCGATTACCTCGATCTCGGCCGCTTCCTTGGCGGCGAGCTCGGGGCGGTTGCCCTGGCGGTAGAGCTCTATGGACTCCCGGCGCGACTTTACCATGCCGCGGAGCATGCTGATGATGTCCTCGTCCGGCACCTGGGTGATGCCCTTGGGTCGGGCGGCGATGTCGGTGTCCTTGAGGCGGGCGAGGATCATGCGCAGGGTGGAGGTGCGGGCGGCGTTGCCGGCCTTCATGGACGCTTTCGTCTCCTCATTGATACGCTCGCGCAATCCCATGCTTACCTCCACTTCCGGAGCTCGTTTTATACCATGGTGCCGGCTCCGTGTGGCACCGCGTCGGCGACATGCGGGCCATGACAGGAGATAACACAGTGCTGCGGCGTGGTATTCAGGGACGGAAAAATTTTCCACCTAACCCATGGCCGCATTGCGGTGGGAATTATTTTCCCATATAGGGCCCGCATATCTGTCCCAATCGAAACCATCCCCGCATGTCTGTCCCAATCGAAACCATCATTGAGCGCCTAGGTGGCCCCGATGCCGCCGCCCGGCTGACCGGCGTGGGGGTCGAGGCGGTGCGGAAATGGCGCCAGGCGCGGGCCATTCCGCCGCGGCACTGGCCCGCGGTGATTGCAGCCACAGGCCTGACCATCGCCGACCTGCAACCCCATGACATCATGAGCGCACCCATGGCCGATGCCTCTCCTGCTCCCGCCGGTGCAACGGCGGCACTTGTCCTGGCCGATGGCAGCGTGATCTGGGGGCGCGGCTTCGGCGCGCATACCAGCGCAGACAATCCGGTGGGCGAGGTCTGCTTCAACACCGGCATGACGGGGTATCAGGAGACGCTGACCGACCCGTCCTATGCCGGGCAGATCATTACCTTCACCTTCCCGCATATCGGCAACGTCGGCACCAACCCCGAGGATATCGAGGCCACGACGATCGCAGCACGCGGGTTGGTGGTGAAGCGGGACATCACCGAGCCGTCGAACTGGCGGTCGGCGCAACCGCTGGAGCAGTGGCTGCGGGCGCAGAACATCACCGGCATCGCGGGCGTGGATACGCGGGCGCTGACCATCCGTATCCGTGACCTTGGGGCTCCCAGCGGCGTGCTGGCGTTTCCGGCGGACGGGCGCTTCGACCTGCCGGCGCTACGGGCGAAGGCGGCGGCCTGGCCGGGGCTGGAGGGGATGGACCTGGCGAAGGAGGTGTCCTGCCGGCAGACCTATAGCTGGGACGAAACGCGCTGGGCCTGGCCGTACGGCACCGGACGCCAGACCGCTCCGAGGTTCAATGTGGTGGCGGTGGATTACGGGGCAAAGCGCAACATCCTGCGCAGCCTGGCCTCGGTCGGGTGCCGGGTCATCGTCGTGCCGGCGATGGCGACGGCCGAGGATATCCTACGGCACAAGCCGGATGGGGTATTCCTGTCCAATGGGCCGGGTGACCCGGCCGCAACGGCCGAATATGCGGTGCCGGCGATCCGCGGCGTTCTGGATGCGGGGGTGCCGCTGTTCGGCATCTGCCTCGGGCACCAGTTGCTGGCGCTGGCGCTGGGGGCGCAGACGTACAAGCTGGCGCGCGGGCACCGGGGGGCGAACCAGCCGGTGAAGGAATTGGCGACCGGCAAGGTGGAGATCACCAGCCAGAACCACGGTTTCGCCGTCGATGGCGGGTCGTTGCCGGCGACGGCGAAGGTGACGCATATCTCGCTGTTCGACGGATCGAACGAGGGGTTGGCGTGCACGGACCGGCCGGCATTTTCCGTGCAGTACCATCCGGAGGCGAGCCCGGGGCCGAGCGACAGTGGGTATCTGTTTGACCGGTTTGCCGAGATGATGGAGCGGGGTCAGCCCGGCGCAGTTATCCAGAAGTCAGGTGGGTCTTGATAACGTTTATCGTGTTATACGGAACGGATCGTATAATTCGGTAAAGCCTCTCAATATGGACCCTATCCGTAATCCTTACGCCCCCTGGCGCCGGCACACAGCCGCCGGAACTGGCCGGCCGTTCCGCTTTGCTTGAGCAGGCGCGGATCGGAGTAGAGCGGATACGCGCGGGCTGCCACGCGAAAAGCTTCATCGCGGTCGGGCTGCGTGGAGTCGGAAAGACAGTCCTGCTCAACCGCGTGGGTCAACTCGCCATGGATGCCGGTTACCGGGCCTGTATGGTCGAAGCGCAGGAGCAGCGTGGCCTGCCGGAACTGCTGCTGCCACATCTTCGGAGCACGTTGCTCAGCCTCGATCGCATGGGAGCCCTGGCTGAGGGGGTGAAGAAGAGTCTGCGCGTCCTGTCGAGCTTCATCAAGGGACTCAGGCTCCGTTATGCAGACGCAGAACTTGCGCTGGATATCGATCCCGAGATCGGTGCGGCTGATAGCGGCGACCTGAATGCCGACCTGGCGGCGCTGTTCGTCGCCGTCGGGGAAGCGGCGCGGACCCGCTCGGCACCTGTGGCGATCCTGATCGATGAGGTGCAGTACCTGAACGAGGTGCATTTGGCGGCTCTGATCCTGGCGGTGCATCGGGTCAATCAGGCTGGATTACCGTTGCTGTTGGCGGCGACCGGGTTGCCGCAGGTCGTCGGGCTGACCGGGCAAGCCAAGAGCTATGCGGAACGGCTGTTCGATTTTCCTGTCGTCGATGCGCTATCCGATGCCGATTCGGACAACGCCTTGCAGCGTCCCGCGCTTGCCGAAGGGGCTGAATCGGATTCGGGCGCGCTGGCCCGGGTGCGGTCGATCACGTGCGGCTATCCCTATTTCCTGCAGGAATGGGGCTTTCACACGTGGAATGCGGCAGCAGGTCCGCGCATTCGCGCCGAGGATGTCCGTGCCGCGACCCAGGTTGCGGTCGGTCGGCTTGATGAGAGCTTCTTCCGTGTCCGCTATGACCGCCTGACGCCGCGGGAGCGAGATTACCTCCGGGCGATGGCCGAGCTCGGCTCAGGTGCCCATCGGTCGGGCGATATAGCCGACCGGCTCGGCGTTCCGGTCCAGTCAGTCGGGCCGTTGCGCAGCGGGCTGATCAGAAAGGGCATGATCTACAGTCCGGCGCATGGCGACACCGCATTTACCGTTCCGCTGTTCGACGAATATCTCCGCCGGACGATACCGACCTGGACACCACGCCGATCCTGAAGAGAGTCCGACATGCCCAAGCGCACCGATATCCAATCCATCCTGATCATCGGCGCCGGCCCGATCGTCATTGGCCAGGCCTGCGAGTTCGACTACTCCGGCGCGCAGGCCTGCAAGGCGCTGCGGGCCGAGGGGTATCGCGTGATCCTGGTGAACTCCAATCCCGCGACGATCATGACCGATCCGGGGCTGGCGGACGCGACCTATGTCGAGCCGATCACGCCGGAGATCGTGGAAAAGATCATCGCGCGGGAGAAGCCGGATGCGCTGCTGCCGACCATGGGCGGGCAGACGGCGCTGAACACGGCGATGAAGCTGGCGGCAAGCGGGGCGCTGGAGCGGCATGGAGTGGAGCTGATCGGAGCCAAGGCCGAGGTGATCGACCGGGCCGAAGACCGACTGAAATTCCGCGACGCCATGGCCGCGATCGGCATCGAGTCACCTCGTTCGGCAATCGCCCATTCCATGGCGGAGGCACGCGAGGCGCTGGCGCTGACCGGGCTGCCAGCGGTGATCCGGCCGAGCTTCACACTGGGCGGGACCGGAGGCGGGATTGCCTACAACAAGGAGGAGTTCGAGCAGATCGTCGCCGGTGGCCTGGAAGCCTCGCCGACGACCGAGGTGCTGATCGAGGAGTCGGTCCTTGGTTGGAAGGAGTACGAGATGGAGGTGGTCCGCGACAGCGCGGACAACTGCATCATCGTCTGCTCGATCGAGAATGTGGATCCGATGGGAATCCATACGGGGGATTCCGTCACGGTGGCGCCGGCGCTGACGCTGACCGACAAGGAATACCAGCGGATGCGCGATGCCTCGATCGCCTGCCTGCGCGCGATCGGAGTGGATACCGGTGGGTCCAATGTCCAGTTCGCGCTGAATCCTGCCGATGGGCGCATGGTGATCATCGAGATGAACCCGCGGGTGTCCCGCTCCTCGGCGCTGGCGTCGAAGGCGACGGGGTTCCCGATCGCGAAGATCGCGGCAAAGCTGGCGGTGGGGTACACGCTGGATGAGCTGGCCAATGACATCACCAGGACCACGCCGGCGAGCTTCGAGCCGACGATCGACTACGTTGTGGTAAAGATCCCGCGGTTCACCTTCGAGAAGTTCCCGGGCACACCCGCGCTGCTGACCACCAGCATGAAATCGGTGGGCGAGGCGATGGCGATCGGGCGGTCGTTCCCGGAGGCCCTGCAGAAGGGGTTGCGCAGCATGGAAACGGGCCTGTCGGGCCTCGACCCGGTGGAGCCGCCGGGCGATGGCGGGCCGGATGCGTTCCGGGCGGCGTTGTCGCAGCCTCGGCCGGACCGCCTGCTGATCGCAGGGCAGGCGCTGCGGGCCGGGCTGTCGGTCGAGGATATTCACGAGACGACCAAGTTCGACCCCTGGTTCCTGCGCGAGCTGGAACGCATCGTCTGCGCCGAACGGGGCGTTGTCGCGGCCGGCTTGCCCAACGATCCGACTGCGTTGCGCAACCTCAAGGCGCTCGGGTTTTCCGATCAGCGGCTGGCCGCGCTGGCCGGCATGGTCGCGGATGCCGTGCGCGAGACCCGCACGCGCCTGGGGGTCAGGCCGGTCTACAAGTGCATCGATACCTGCGCGGCGGAGTTCGCCTCCGGTACACCTTATATGTACAGCACGTATGAGGGCGGGTTCGGCGCGCCGTCCTGCGAGGCCGATCCCACCGACCGGACGAAGGTCGTTATCCTCGGCGGCGGTCCAAACCGGATCGGGCAGGGTATCGAGTTCGACTATTGCTGCGTACACGCCGCTTATGCGCTGAAGGATGCCGGGTTCGAGACCATCATGGTCAACTGCAATCCGGAAACGGTCAGCACCGATTATGACACCTCGGACCGGCTGTATTTCGAACCGCTGACAGCGGAGGATGTGATCGCCCTGGTCCATAGGGAGCAGGAGCAGGGGACCGTGCTGGGGTGCATCGTGCAGTATGGCGGGCAGACGCCGCTGAAGCTGTCGCAGGCCTTGTCGAGGGAGGGCATCCCGATCCTCGGCACGTCGGCGGATGCGATCGATCTGGCGGAGGATCGGGAGCGGTTCCAGCAGCTTCTGCACCGCCTGGGCCTGCTCCAGCCCGATAACGGCACTGCCCGCTCGGTCGAGGAGGCGGTCGAGATTGCCGAGAGGGTCGGGTATCCGGTGGTCATCCGGCCCAGCTACGTTCTCGGCGGGCGGGCCATGGAGATCGTGTACGACCGGGCCGGGCTGCAGCGCTACATGCGGGAGGCGGTACGGGTTTCGGGTGAGAATCCGGTGCTGATCGACCGCTACCTGAACGATGCCATCGAGGTCGACGTCGACTGCATCGCTGACGGCGAGACGGTCTATGTCGCCGGGGTGATGGAGCATATCGAGGAAGCGGGCATCCATTCGGGCGACTCGGCCTGCTCGCTCCCACCCTATTCCCTGGCGCCGTCGATGGTGACCGAGCTCAAGGCGGAAACCGAGGCCATGGCGAAGGCGCTGGGCGTGGTCGGGCTGATGAACGTGCAGTACGCCATCAAGGATGATACGATCTACGTGCTGGAGGTGAATCCCCGTGCCTCCCGCACCGTGCCGTTCGTCGCCAAGGCGACCGGGGTTGCCATCGCCAAGGTGGGGGCGCGGGTGATGGCAGGGGCGAAGCTAGCGGCCGACTTCGCGCTGGATGACGGCTCTATCGCGCCGCATGTCGCGGTCAAGGAGGCTGTGTTTCCCTTCTCCCGCTTCCCTGATGTGGACACGATCCTGGGGCCGGAGATGAAATCGACCGGGGAGGTCATGGGTCTCGATGCCAGCTTCGAGCGCGCCTTCGCCAAATCGCAGCTTGGCGCGGGTGTGGTGCTGCCGATGGCGGGTACCGTGTTCCTGTCCATCAAGGACGCCGACAAGAAGGTCCTTCCCGGCATCGCTCGGCGCCTGACCGACATGGGCTTCAGCATCATGGCGACGCGCGGCACTGCCGCCCGCATCCGGGAGGCTGGATTCCCCGTGACCGTGGTCAACAAGGTGCTGGAAGGCCGGCCGCACTGTGTGGATGCGATCCGCTCGGGTGAGGTGCAGCTTGTCATAAACACCGCCTCCACACCACAGTCGGTGGCCGACAGCTTCACCATCCGCCGCAGCGCGCTGACGCACGGTGTGCCGCATTATACCACCATGGCGGGCGCCCGCGCAGCGGTACACGCAATTGCAGCATTGAAGGCGGGAACGCTTGAAGTCGCGCCTCTACAGTCTTACTTTCGCGGTTCGTTTTAATCAGATCGCCGCGGCCGGGTCCGTGCCTGTCCGCGGCGGTGCCACGTCAACGACCGCGTTTGAGGGACTACGCAGTGCAGAAGTTTCCGATGACTGCCTCCGGTTTGCAGCGTCTGGAGGAAGAGCTCCGCACGCTCAAGACGCAGGAGCGCCCGGCGATCATACGCGCCATCGCGGAAGCCCGGTCACATGGCGACCTATCGGAGAACGCGGAGTATCATGCGGCACGGGAGCGCCAGTCCTTCATCGAAGGACGTATCGCGGAGCTGGAGGAGATCACGTCCTCGGCCGAGGTGATTGATCCCGCGTCCCTGTCTGGCAGCCATGTCAAGTTCGGCGCCCGTGTGAAGCTGGTTGATGAGGAGACCGACAAGGAGGCCACCTATCAGATTGTCGGTGTGCATGAGGCTGATATCAAGGCGGCGCGGCTATCGATCTCCTCGCCGCTGGCCAAGGCGCTGATCGGCAAGAAGGTGGGGGACACGATCTCGGTGCCGGCGCCGGGTGGCGACCGCTCGTACGAAATCCTGGAAATCCGCTTCGGCTGACGCTACACCACCGTGCCGTGATCACGCTCGAGGACGTCGAGCAGGCGTCCGCGCGCATTGCCGGGCGTGTCCTGCGCACACCCATGGTTCCCTGCGATGCCATCTCGCGCCTGACGGGCGCCGAGGTGCTGCTGAAGCTGGACCATCTTCAGATGACTGGCGCGTTCAAGGAACGCGGCGCGGCCAACCGGCTGGCGATGCTGACAGACGAAGAGCGTGCGCGGGGCGTGATTGCCATGTCGGCCGGCAACCACGCCCAGGCGGTTGCGCGGCATGCGCATCTGCTGGGTATCGCAGCGACGATCGTGATGCCGAAGTTCACCCCGGCGACGAAGGTGACGCGCACCGAATCCTGGGGCGCCACTGTCGTGCTGGAGGGCGAAACCCTGGCCGAGTCGGCGGCGCACGCACACACCCTGGCGCAGAAGCACGCGCTGGTCTTTATCCATCCCTATGACGATCTGAGCATCATCGCCGGCCAGGGCACGCTGGCGCTGGAGATGCTGCGGGACGCGCCGGACCTGGATGCGCTGATCCTGCCGACCGGCGGCGGCGGGTTGTTGGCGGGCTGCCTAGTGGCCGCCTCGGCGCTGAAACCCGGCATCGCGGTCTACGGCGCTGAGGTCGAGACCTATCCGGCAATGGCGCAGCGCCTGGCCGGCCGTTCGGTTTCCGTGGGTGGGGCAACCATCGCGGAAGGTATCGCAGTGCGTGACATCGGCGAAGTCCCGTTCGAAATGGTACGGCGCCGGGTGGCCGGCGTTCTGGTCACGCCCGAGCGTGCGATCGAGGAGGCGATCGGCATCCTGGTTGAGGGCGCCAAGACCGTGGCAGAAGGTGCCGGAGCCGCCGGGGTGGCGGCGCTGCTGGCGTATCCCGAGCGGTTCCGCGGCAAGAAGGTGGGCATCGCGATCACCGGCGGCAATATCGATGCGCGCATCCTGTCCAACGTGCTGCTGCGCGACCTGCTGCGCGACGGCCGCCTGCTGCGGCTGCATCTGCAGATCCCTGATCGCCCCGGCGTACTGGCCGACATTGCCGGCAAGATTGGCGGGTCGGGCGGCAACATCATCGAGGTGTCTCATCAGCGGCTGTTCGCAGCGGCTTCGGTGCAGGCGGCGGAGCTGGAGGTGATGGTGGAAGCGCGGGATTCGATGCATGCCAATGCCATCGTCGAGGCGCTGGAGCAGAGTTACACGCTGCGCCGGGTCTGACACGCTGCGAGATCGTTTTTGCTCGAGGCGCATGGCTCGCGGTGAATTTGTTTCGTGACGCGGCCCTGTTCTGGCAGAACGCCCCAATGAAATTGTTCGACAATCTGAACAGTTCGCCGTGGGCGAGTCTGATGCCGGGGGCGATTGTCTGACATGGCTCGCGCCCATGCCGGTCATCTGCGGGTGCTCGAGGCTGAAAGCATCCGCGTCTTCCGTGAAGTGGCCGCGATTTCCAGCCGGCCCGTGCTGCTCTACTCGATTGGGAAGGACTCGTCGGTCCTGCTGCATCTGGCGCTGAAGGCGTTCTACCCGGCCAGGCCGCCCTTTACGCTGCTGCATATCGATACGACCTGGAAGTTCCGGGCAATGATCCAGTTTCGTGACCAAACTGTCCGCCGGTTTGGGCTGGCGCTGCAGACGTACACGAACCCGGATGGGCTGCGGCGGGGCATCAATCCGTTCGACCATGGCGGCGCCTATACACAGATCATGAAGACCGACGCGCTGAAGCAGGCATTGACCGAGGGCGGCTATGATTTCGCCATCGGCGGTGCACGCCGCGATGAGGAACGGTCCCGTGCGAAGGAGCGCATCTTCTCGGTGCGCGCGCCCGGCCATGCCTGGGACCCTAAGCGCCAGCGCCCCGAACTCTGGCATCTGTATAACGGCCAGCTTGGCCCTGGCGAAACCATGCGGGTGTTTCCGCTGTCGAATTGGACCGAGATGGACGTGTGGTCCTACATCGCCGTGGAAAAGATCGACGTGGTGCCGCTGTATTTCGCGGCCATGCGGCCGACGGTGAGGCGCAGCGGGCAGATCATCGTGGTGGATGACAACCGGATGCGGCTGCAGCCCGGTGAGAAACCGGTCGAGCGCATGGTGCGCTTCCGCTCCCTCGGCTGCTATCCGTTGTCGGCGGCTGTGGAGTCGGAGGCGGCCGATCTTGCAGCGGTGCTTGCGGAGATGCGGGAGACGCGCCAGAGCGAGCGGGCGGGCCGGCTGATCGATCAGGACCAGGACTCCTCGATGGAACGCAAGAAGCGCGAGGGGTATTTCTGATGCCGGATTCAGTCCTGCGCGTGCTGACCTGCGGCAGCGTCGATGACGGGAAATCGACCCTGATCGGCCGGCTGCTGTTCGAATGCGGCACACTACCGGACGACGTGCTGGCGGCACTCGAGCATGACTCGCGCCGGTTCGGCACCGTGGAAGGCGGCACCGACTACGCCCTGCTGGTCGATGGCCTGGAAGCCGAACGGGAACAGGGGGTGACGATCGATGTCGCCTATCGGTTCTTCGAGACGCCGGCGCGCCGCTTCATCCTGGCCGACACGCCGGGCCACCAGCAATACACCCGCAACATGGTAACCGGCGCCTCCACCGCCGATCTGGCAATCCTGCTGATCGACGCGCGCAAGGGCATCCTGCCGCAGACGCGGCGGCATGCTGCCATCGCTTCCCTGCTGGGCATCCGGCAGGTGGTGCTGGCGGTCAACAAAATGGACCTGATGGGCTTCAGCCAATCGGTATTTGCGGCGATCGAATGCGACTTCACGGCGCTGCTGGGCAAGCTGCGGTTTGATCGTGTGACGGCGATACCTTTATGTGCGCGGGATGGCGACAATGTCACGTCGCGCAGTGTTCGCACACCATGGTACACGGGCGGCACGTTGCTGCGGTCGCTGGAAACCGCCGATGTCCCGCTGGCGCAGGACGGGCCGTTCCGGATGCCGGTGCAATATGTAAACCGTCCGGACCACACGTTCCGTGGCTATGCGGGGTCGGTATCCGCCGGGGGCATCCGACCGGGCGATAGGCTGGTGAATGTCGGCGCGGGGACCGAGGCTGTGGTCACCCGCCTGATCGCCATGGACGGTGACCAGAATGAGGCTGTCGCCGGCGACCCGGTGACCTTGGTGCTGGATCAGGAGATCGACGTCTCTCGCGGCGATGTGCTGGCTGCCGCTCCGCCGCCCTGCGTCGCGGACAAGCTGGAGAGCTGGATCGTCTGGATGGACGAGACGCCGCTATTCCGCGGCCGCGCGTACCTGCTGATGCTGGGATCGAAGACCGTGGTAGCGACGGTCACCGATATCCGCGCCCGGCTGGACATGGAGACACTGGAGGAGACCAGCGTCCGTGAACTCGGCTTGAACGAGATCGGGCGCGTCGGCATTGACCTGACGCACCCGGTGGTTTGCGAGCCCTATGATGTCGGCCGCGAGCTGGGCGGCTTCATCCTGGTGGACCGGCTGACCCGCAGCACGGTCGGCGCGGGGCTGGTCACCGGCATGAGCAAGCGCAACGCCGACATCGTCTGGCACAAGCTGGATGTCGACAAGGCCGCGCGGTCGCGCCTGAAAGGGCAAAGGCCGGCGGTGCTGTGGTTCACCGGCCTATCCGGTGCCGGCAAGTCGACCATTGCCAATATTGTGGAGCGCCGGCTGCACGCGCTGGGGCATCACACGATGATCCTGGACGGCGACAATGTCCGGCACGGGCTGAGCCGTGATCTGGGCTTCTCGGAGGCCGACCGGGTCGAGAATATCCGGCGTATCGCGGAGGTTTCGCGCCTGTTCGTCGAGGCGGGCCTGATCGTCATCGTCTCCTTCATCTCGCCCTATCGGGCGGAGCGGATGCTGGCGCGTGACCGCGTGGCCGAGGGCGAGTTTCTGGAAATCTTCATCGATACGCCGATCGAGGAATGTCGGCGGCGCGATCCGAAGGGGTTGTACATTAAGGCCGATGCCGGGCAGATCCGCAACTTCACCGGTGTGGATGCGCCGTACGAGGTGCCGCTTGACCCCGAGATCCGCCTGCGCACGCTGGAGGCCAGCCCGGGGGCGCTGGCCGAGGAGGTTATCGGCGCGCTGCGTGCGCGGGGGATCATCGGCTGAATTCGGGCTACGCGGCCTGTGGTGTGCGGCCTATAAGGGCCGCATGAAGACGGGGCATGCAGGGGCGGCCCGCTGCGTGACCGGTGTGACGCAGGATGATGCCCTGGATGTTACGGTCCGGGAGGCATTGGCTTGCCGGGTCTGCGCCGAGTGGCTGCCCTTGGGGCCTCGGCCGGTCTTTCAGGTGTCGCGGACGACGCGCATCCTGATCAACGGCCAGGCGCCCGGGACCAAGGCGCACATCACCGGAATACCGTTCAATGATACCTCGGGCGAGCGCCTGCGGACGTGGCTGCAGCTTGAGCCCGAGCAGTTCTATGACGCGAGCCGTGTGGCGATCGTGCCGATGGGGCTGTGCTATCCGGGGGTGATGCCCAATGGCGGTGATGCGCCTCCTCGGCCGGAATGTGCGCCGCTCTGGCTGGATCGGTTCATGCGGCTGATGCCGGAGGTTCGGCTGACGTTGCTGGTCGGGTCGTACGCACAGCAGCGGCGCCTGGGACGAGGGGGGATGGCGGAGCGGGTGCGGAGGTTCAGGGAGTTCGGGCCGGCAGTGATCCCGCTGCCGCATCCGTCCTGGCGGACGAAGACGTGGGAGCTACGGAATCCATGGTTTGCGGCGGAGCTGCTGCCCGTGCTGCGTGCCGCGGTCCGG
>DASQVN010000339.1:0-2646 GCA_035640755.1 Rhodopila sp. | reverse complement strand
AAGCGGCGTTTCAGCACCAGGATCTGCTCGGTGATCTCGGCCGGGGAGCCGAACAGGAAGCGGTCGTTCAGCAGATCCTCGAAATCAAGGTCGAAATGGTCGCCGGCGGGCATCACCTTATCCTGTCCCCAATCCCGGTAGGCCTTGTACTTGGCCTCGAGATATGGGCGGGCGAGGCGGATGGCCTCGGCGCGGGTCGGGGCGGCGAACACCTCCCGCATCATCGGCAGTTCGGCCGGGAACGGCTTGCCGCAGTCATCCAGCGCGCGCTTGTACACCTCCATCTGCTGCGCGATCGTGTCGATCTTGTTGTGCGGGTTGATGAACCACGCATCCGCCATCCGTGCCGCACGCCGGATGCCGACGTTGGCATTGGCGCCGATCCAGATCGGCGGCATCGGCTTCTGCAGCGGCAGGACGGTGCAGTTAGCGTGGTCGAGCTCGAAGTAGCTGCCCGTCATGGTGACGAAGTCCTCCGACCACAGGCGCCGCACCGCGGCCAGGCATTCCTCGAACCGTGCGCCGGACTGTTTCTGTGTCGTACCGAAAGCCTTGAACTCGACCTCGCGGTAGCCGATGCCGGCGCCGAAGATCAGCTTGCCGTTGCACATGATATCGAGCGAGGCAAGCTCCTCGGCGACATGGAGCGGGCTGTGCAGCGGCAGCAGGACGACGCCGGGCATCAGGCGCAGCCTGGGCGCAACCATGGCGACCTGACACAGATAGGGGATCTGCTGGATATATTGGAACGGATACGAGCTGTAGTGCGAGCCCTTGCCAAGCAGGTCGAACCCGAGTTCCTCGGCGCGCCGCGCGGCATCCAGGTCTTCCTGGAGCCTGACGCGCATGTCGTCGCCGACCGGGTACTGGCCGCGGATCGCCAATCCGAAGCGCATGGTTCCTCTCCCCGTTTGTACGTAACCAACCGTGGCAGGGCGGCGTGGGGTGTCAAGACGCCGGCGCGGTGTCGAACTGCGGCTCGCAGGTGACGGGGAAGTTCACCGACGCGGCGATGAAGCAGAAGCGGTGGGCCTCGTGGTGCAGGCGTGCGGCGAGCGCCAGGTCGTCCTGCGGGCGGACGGTGACGCGCGGGCGCAGGACGGCGGCGGTGAAATGGCCCGATCCGTCGGGGTTCTCGACCATGCTGGCCTCGGCACGGTCTTCGTAAGCGGACACCCGGATACCCGCCTCGGCGGCAAGATGGAGATACCAGAGCTTGTGGCAGGCCGAGAGGGCGGCGAGCAGCAGTTCCTCGGGGTTCCAGCGCGCCGGGTCGCCGCGGAAGGCAGGGTCGGAGGAACCCTCGATCGGTGTCTTGCCCGACGCGTCGATAACGTGGTCGCGGCTATAGGCGGAGTAGCTGGAGGTACCCGTGCCGCGATTGCCGGTCCAGCGGATGGTGAGGTGGTAGGAATGCGTGCGCCCTGTCATGCCGGGCAGCCTATCGCTGCTGGGTTTCGCGGGCCAGAGCCCGGCCATGGCGCACCGGTTCACTCACCCTTGCTGCGGCGCCGCATGCCGGCGGCAACCAGTATAGTCGGTTGATCAGTGGCGTCCGTTGCCCGAATCACTACTAACGCGTGCAGAACAAGGTCGGTTTGAACCGGCCCTATGTTTTGCACCATCGCTCACGCAAACGTTTTTTGCTGGTACGCGACTGGTACGTTTAGGAGACGACATCGCCACGATTCTGAAGGATTGTTTGATGACCGCCGCGAGACCGATCCTGATTGTGGAAGACGACGATGCGCTGCGCCAGGTGCTGGCCGAACAGATCGCCGCCGGCGGCATGTTCCAGTCGGTCGAAGCCGCAACCTTGGATGAGGCCGAGCGCCATCTGGGCGACGGGGAAGCGCGGTTCGATTCGATCATCCTTGACCTCAGCCTGCCGGACGGCGACGGCCGCGACTTCTGCGCGCGGATCCGCCGGCAGGGCCACCGGATGCCGGTCATCATGTTGACTGGCGCGGCGGATGAGTCCGACGTGGTCAGCGGCCTGAACTCCGGCGCCAACGACTACATCGCCAAGCCGTTCCGCGCGAGCGAGCTACTGGCCCGGCTGAATGCGCAGCTCCGCCAGTTCGACAGCAGCGAAGCCGCCGTGTTCACCATCGGCCCTTACACTTTCCGCCCTGCCGCCAAGCTGCTGATGGCGAACGACAAGCAGCGTATCCGGCTGACCGCGAAGGAAGTCGATATTCTCAAGTTCCTCTACCGGCACGCCAACCAGGTGGTGTCGCGCCAGGTCCTGCTGGATGAGGTGTGGGGCTACAATGCCAGCGTCACCACGCATACGCTGGAAACCCATGTCTACCGCCTGCGCCAGAAGATCGAGATCGATCCGGCCAACTGCCGCCTGTTAATGACCGCGCCCGGCGGCTACATGCTGGACCCCGCCGCGGCCTGACATACCACGCCTTTTCGCGCGATACGCGGATCAAGCCGCCCGGGCGGCACGTTGCAACGCACGTACGACCCACTCGTGCGATCGACCATGGCACACCATGTTCCGGCTTTGGCCGGAGGAATAAGCTATGGCAGCACTGCACTACCACGTCGTTCCGCATGACGGCGGCTGGGCCTACCGGCTCGGCAACGTCTATTCGGAACGCTTCCCACGCAAGCAGGACGCACTGGCCGCCGCTC
>DASQVN010000338.1:0-7218 GCA_035640755.1 Rhodopila sp. | reverse complement strand
CCTCTGGCACATAATGGCGCAGCATGTTCTCGATGCCATGCTTCAGCGTGGCGCTGGACGACGGGCAGCCCGAGCAGGAGCCCTGCAAGTGCAGCCGCACGATCCCGTCCCGGTAGCCGCGGAAGACGATATCGCCGCCGTCGCCCGCTACGGCCGGGCGGACGCGGGTATCCAGCAGCTCCTTGATCTGCTCCACCACCTCGCGGTCGGCCGGATCGATCTCTTCCTCGAATGCGTCGGCATCCCCCTCGATCAACGGCAGACCCGAGACGAAATGATCGACGATCACACCCAGTACCTGCGGCTTCAACGACTGCCAGGAGACCAGGTCGTTGCACGTCACGCTGATGAAGTCGCCGCCGAAGAACACCCGGGCAACCCCCGGCAGGGCAAACAGGGCAGCAGCCAGCGGGCTGCGCACCGCGCTCTCGGGTGAGGCAAAGTCGGCACTGCCAAGCCCCATCACTTCCCGTCCCGGCAGGAACTTCAGGGTGGCGGGATTCGGGGTGCTTTCGGTCTCGATGAACATCAAACGGATTCCCTGCTTTGGTGATCAATCAGGACCACGCCGGTCCTGTCAGCGTCGTTACATCGGGCGGAAACGCCCGCGTGGCAAGTGGCAACGCGCACCTGAAACCATCAGCGCGTGATCGGTCGAGGCGAACCCGTCAGAGACCGTGAATCACCCGTCCAGACGCGCCAGCCCTCAGTCCGCCGCGATGGACACACCGCCCAGGCGCGCGGATTCGGCATAGGCGCGCACCGCAGCGCCAAACTGCTCGAAGATCGCGCGCGACAGTGCATCGGTCTGCCAGTCGTACTCCGGATGCCACTGCACCCCGACCGCGTGCCCGACCGCCGGCCCCGCCTGGCTGGCCACCACGCGCACCGCCTCGATCGTGCCGTCGGGCGCAACGCCCTCCACCACCAACCCAGGCGCGAGCCGATCGATACCCTGATTGTGCAGGGAGTTCACCGCAATCTCCGACGCGCCGGCCAGCCGGTGCAGCCAGCCGCCCGGCGTCACGCGCACTGCGTGCGCCTTGCCCTGCCGCACCCGCGCCGAAGGCTGCATCGGCGTCGAATGGTCCAGCCGGTCCGGCAGATCCTGCAACCGCTGGTGCAGCGAGCCGCCCAGCGCGACATTCAGCTCCTGGAACCCGCGGCAGATCGCCAGCAGCGGGACGCCCCGCGCCACGGCCGCACGGATCAACGGCAAGGTCAGCCCGTCGCGGGCAGGGTCCTCCGGCGTGCCCTCGGCGTGCGGCGGGCCGTCATACAAGGTCGGCTGCACGTTCGAGCGGCTGCCGGTCAGGATGATGCCGTCCAGCCGGTCCAGCAGGGTTTCGATGTCCGCCGCGGGCCCGTTCGCCGGCAGCAGCACCGCCACCCCGCCGATGACCAGGTCCGTTGCACGAACATAGGTGTCCGACGCTGCATGGTTTGGCATCCCGAACACACCGAACTGCTTGGTGCAGCAACTGACGCCGATAAGCGGCTTGACAACGCGCGGAGACCTCATGGCGGGAAAGATCATTCCCGAAAAAAACGGCAAAAAGAAGCCTTTTCTCACCCAGGCAGCACATGTCGGTCATGCAGGGGTTAGCTTCAACCCTCCTACGGACGGTCCGACGCCGGCGGCGCGAGCTGCTCGAACAGCCGCTGGTTCAGCGCCACACCGGTTTGAACGTCCGACAGGGTTACCCGGGTTTCCCGTCGCTGCGCATCGATCACGATCCACTGCCGCAACGCCAGCGGCGGCTCGGTCAGGACCAGTGTCAGCGATCCGTCGCCTGGGCTGTCGGTCCGCACCAGCGTCACCTGGATCTGCCCGGCCAGATGCTGCATCGCCGTGACCGTCACCGGCCCGGACAGCTTGACGTCGTCGGACAGCAGGATGCCCAGCGGCGTCCTGCCGAGTGGGATGTTGCTGGTCTGCTGCAGCGAGGAATCGTTGAACGTGAGCACCCCGTGCGCAGCGATCAGCAGGAACGGTGCCGGCGGCTCGTACTGAAAGCGCATGCGGCCCGGCCGCTCCAGCCACGCGGTGCCCTGCGACAGGCTGCCGTCGGGGGCAACCTGAGTGAAATGCGCCTTCAGGGTCTTGATGCCGTTCAGATAGGCCTCGATCCGGGCAATATCGGCCCGGTCACGCGCTGAAAGCTGCGCCTCCTGCGCTGCCGCCAGGACTTGGCGGTGCGGCAGGACGGCAGCGACGGTCAGAAGGATGATCCGGCGGGAAAGCATGCGGCGGATGTGGCGCGCTCGATCGCACTTTGCAAACGAAACGCGCCGCGGCCCTCCCTTATGGCCGAAACGTAACGTTGCGCCGCGCTACTCGGCCGCCGCCGGCAGCGCCTCGGCCCATAGCTCCGGCTGCAGCTCCTCCCGCCGGTCGGGGAAGAACAGCGCGCACCCCAGCGTGACGATGCAGAACGCCGACAGCACCAGCGTCACCAGGGTCAGGTTGCCCGTCCGCTCATGCAGCACCGCCACCACCGGCGCCGCCGCGGCCGCGCCCACGAACCCGACAAAGAACCGCACCGAGTAGATCCGCGCCCGCAGCTCGGGCGAGATGTAGCGTGCCGCCATTGTCTCGTTCACCGTCACCTGCCCGAAGATCGAGGCCGCAACCGCCCCCGCCAGCGGCAGCACCAGCCAACCCTGCGCGAAGGACAGCGCCGCCATCGCCGGCATCAGCACGATGCTGACCGGCAGGAACACCCGCTTCAGCGTCGTCCGGTCGATCATCCGCCCGACCGAGAACTGGGTCAGCGCCCCGCACAGCGTCACCAGGAAGGCCGCCGTGCCGACCAGCGGCAGCAGCGTCGCGTTGCCCGCCAGCCGCTCCTGCATCAGCTTCGGCAGCAGCAGGGTGAAAGCGTTGAACACCAGCCCCGAGGTGATGGCGATCAGCATCAGCACCACCACCGCCCGCCGCACCAGATGCCGCGGGATGGGCGGAAACGCCCGCGCGCCCGCCGACCGGCTGGCCGACGCCAGCGGCATTCGTAGCCACACCAGACCCAGCAGAATGCTCAGCACCCCCGGCGCGATGAACGCGGCGCGCCAGCTGAACAACCCGGCCAGGAACGCGGTCACCACTGGCGCCAGCGCGACGCCGAGGTTGCCGAACACCCCGTTCACGCCGATCGCCCGGCCCGGCTTGTCACCCGCAGCCTCGACCAGCATCGTCGTGCCGATCGGGTGATAGATCGCGGCGAACCCGCCGGCCGCCGCCAGAGCCACCGCCAGCGCCAGCGGCGCCGAGACCAGCCCCGCAGCAGCCAGGCTGACCCCCGTACCCAGGAAGAACGCCGCCATCAGCGGCTTTCGGCCGAAATGCTGCACCAGCCAACCCTGCGGCAGCGCCAGCAGCCCATACAGCACGAACATGGCGGTCGCCAGCGCCAGGATCGGGCCATAGTCCTGCCCGAACGCCCCTCCCGGCCGAGCCATCGCCAGCACCGCCGTGGGCAGGATCAGCAGGCTGTAATGCGTGATCGTGTGCGCAGCGTTGATGAAGACGATCTGTCGCGTCGCCGGTGTCATGTGGACGCTCCACGTATTTCCTGAAGTCCGGCCCCAGGTTAAGGTGTCCGGAATGAGTACGTCAGGCCAAGTTCTATCGCATACCAGCCATCCGCGGCTCCGCCCATTCGAACGAGCCCCCAGGCCGCTGACCGGATACGCGTATGACTACCCGTCGGGCCACGAGACCGGCCTGCACCGCCATCCGCGGGCGCAGCTCCTGTTCGCCACCTCAGGCGTGATGCGCGTCACCACCGAGGCAACCTACTTCACCGTCCCACCCGGCGCCGGCCTCTGGGTGCCGGCCGACACGCTGCACGCCGTGCGCATGGACGGGGAGGTCGCCATGCGCGCCCTGTTCCTCCGCGCCGACGGCGCCGCGGCGGGCCCCTCCACCGTCACCGTCATAGCCGTCTCGCCCTTGCTTCGGGAGCTGATCCTCACCGTCTGCGCCGAACCGATCGTCTGGGACGCGCGCGGCCCAATGCGCCTGGTCGCCGCGCTCGCCCTGCATGAGATCGGGCGCGCCGCGACCCGCCCGCTCGGCCTCGCCGCCTGCCAGGACCCCCGTACCCGCCGCGTCGCCGACGTGCTGCTCGCCAACCCGGTCGACCCGCGCGACCTCGATCAGCTGGCACGCCACGCCGGTGCCTCGGTCCGCACCCTCACGCGCCTGTTCCGGGCCGAGACCGGCATGAGCTTCCAGCAATGGCGCCGCCAGTTGCGCATGACCGAGGCGCTGGCCCGCATTGCCCAGGGCGTGCCGATCGCCCGGGCCGCGGCTCAGGTCGGCTACGCCAGCGTGCCCGCCTTCGGCGCGGCCTTCCGCCAGACCTTCGGCGTCACGCCGCAAACCATCCGCTCAAGCCCGTAGAGCGTGGACCGCTTAAGGCAGAATCGCCGAAATATGTGGATCACGCGGCCGAGCAGAAATCCCCTACTCCGCCTTGCTCAGCCGGTCGAACGCGGCCAGCCGCGTCACCAGCGCCTCCATCTCCCGCAGCGGAATCATGTTCGGGCCATCGCTCGGCGCATGATCCGGGTCCTGGTGTGTCTCGATGAACACCGCCGCCACCCCGACCGCCAGGGCGGCACGCGCCAGCACCGGCGCGAACTCGCGCTGCCCGCCCGACGAGGTGCCCTGCCCGCCCGGCTGCTGCACCGAATGCGTCGCGTCGAACACCACCGGATAGCCGGTGCGCGCCATGATCGGCAGGCCGCGGAAATCGGTCACCAGCGTATTGTAGCCGAAGCTCGCGCCCCGCTCGCACAGCAGGATGTTCTGGTTGCCCGTGCTGGCGATCTTCGCGGCGACGTTCACCATGTCCCATGGCGCCAGGAACTGGCCCTTCTTCACGTTGATCGCACGCCCGGTTTCCCCCGCCGCCAGCAGCAGGTCGGTCTGGCGGCACAGGAAGGCGGGAATCTGCAGCACATCGACCGCCTCGGCCGCCGGTGCGCATTGCTCCGCCCCATGCACATCCGTCAGGACCGGCAGCCCCGTCCGCGCCCGCACCTCCGCCAGGATCTCCAGCCCGGCCGCCATGCCTACGCCCCGTGCGGCCGAGGCGCTGGTGCGGTTCGCCTTGTCGAAACTCGACTTGTAGATGACCGGCACGCCGGTGCGCTGCTCAATGCCCTTCAGCGCATCGGCCATCTCCAGCGCATGGCCGCGCGACTCGATCTGGCAAGGCCCGGCAATCAGCACGAACGGCCGCCGGTTCCCGATCTCGATGGACCCGACGCGGACGGTGCGCTCGATTACAGACTGCATGGCTCACGTCCTTCTGATTGGTGCTGGCCCGCTTTTGTTGGAACCAATGGAGGCTGGTCAAGCCACCTGAGCCAAGCCCCCTGGGTCAAGCGGCCTTGTTGCGAGCTGCGTTACATGCGCGGCCCTAAATCATAGCCGCGAATCGTGACAGAGCAACACTGTTGCGCACCCGCCACACGTTCGCGTTTTCTCCCTAGGCGGAACAATCACGGTTCCGTCATTAGGTAAGATGTCTTACATTGGCAACTTATCCACACGCCTGAATGCATGAAATGAGCTGATACGTGCGATTCCTGTACGCTACAGGATTGTCACGCGCCCGGTCCTCCCGTTACCCCCGATCCCGTCAGCTAGCCAGGACGGGAAAGACCAAATGCGGCAATGGGGGGCACGCGGCAGGATCGCGGTGTTTGGGGCAACACTTCTTCTCACCGGCCCAGCCCTCACCAATAGCTCCCTGGCAGCACCGGGAAACCGTCCGCCGCAGCCCTCGCCCAGCCCGGTGCCGAGCCGTGCCGTCGACCCGACGACCGGGCGGATCGCCAACACGGTGCACTACCGCGGCGTAACCCGCGGTGCGGAAGCCCGCAGCACCCGGCGGGTGACCGCCTATGCGCGGTGGATCTCCTGCGTGCCCTACGCGCGGGAAGTCTCAGGTATCATGGTCGTCGGCAACGCCTACCAGTGGTGGGAAAACGCGGCCGGCCAATACGCCCGCGGCGATCGCCCGGAAATCGGCGCCGTCCTGAACTTCCGCAGCAACCGCCGTATGCCCCTGGGGCATGTCGCAATCGTGGACAAGGTAATCAACTCGCGTGAAATCGTGATCGAGCATGCCAACTGGCCAGGCGGCGCCCTGCGCGGGCCGGTCATGCGCAACATCACGGTCGTCGACGTCTCCGAGGCCAACAACTGGTCCGCCGTGCGCGTCGAGCTCGGCCACACCGGCGAGTTCGGCTCGGTCTACCCGACCTACGGCTTCATCTATAACCGTCCCGACCCTGGCGTCGTCACCGCCAGTATCACGCGCCCCGCCCCACAGCCCGACATCAACCCCGTGCCATCGGATCTCCGCCCGCGCGCCGAACAATCCTGGCACATGGTGGAGGAAGTCGCTGAGGCTCCACTCAAGACGCAGCGCATCGACACGCGCGCCGGCCGGTAGAGCAGATCGCGGAGCGCGGAATGTGCGGCGCGTGAATCTGCTCTACAAATCATTCACCTGCGCAGATCGCAGGAGCGCGAAACGCGCGAGAGCGTGAATCTGCTGTGCAAATCAGCCAATTGAGCAGATCGCAGGAGCATAGCCCCTACAACTTCACCAAGGGGCAGGCACGCTCCGACAGCGGGCGGAACGCATCCTCGGCCGGCGTGGTGCCGATCAGCTTGAACAGGTCCCACGCATGGCTGCTCTCGGACGGCTTCTTCACCTCGAACAGGTAGGCCGGGTGGATCTTGCGCCCATCCTCCCGGATACGCCCTGGACCGAAGCAGTCGTCATCGGTCGGCATCGCCTTCATCCGCGCCGCCGTCGCCGCGCCGTCGCGCCTTGCCTGCGCCGCGCCCATGTCCTGCACCGCCTTCAGATAATGCAGCGTGCAGGAATAATCCCCGGCCTGCGCCATGTTCGGCCATAGCGCCACCTTCGGCTGAATACGCTTCTGGAACGCCCGGGTGCGGTCGTTCAGGTCCCAGTAATACGTCTCGGAAAGCCGCGTGCCGGCTGCCATCTCGATACCGATGGAGTGGATGTCGGTCGTATAGGCAACCAGCGCGGCCAGGTTCATCGTCTGCGTGACACCGAACTCATGCGCCTGTTTGACGATGTTGATCAGATCCGCCCCGGCACCGCAGATCCCCAGGATCTTCGCCCCGGACGCCTGCGCCTTGACCAGGAATGCCGAGAAATCGGT
>DASQVN010000337.1:0-4288 GCA_035640755.1 Rhodopila sp. | reverse complement strand
GCGAGCCAGACCCCATCGGCAAAGTGCGGCAACAGCCGGCGTGCCACTGCGAGAGCCAGACGTGTCTTACCGATCCCGCCGGTGCCG
Organism: Rhodopila sp.; assembly: GCA_035640755.1. Classification (GTDB taxonomy): domain Bacteria; phylum Pseudomonadota; class Alphaproteobacteria; order Acetobacterales; family Acetobacteraceae; genus Rhodopila. The sequence continues at coordinate 4,201 of DASQVN010000337.1, read as the reverse complement.
GTCAGGGTGACCAGCCGACATGTGGTGGCAAGATCCACGATTTCGTGCAGTTCGTCATCCCGGCCGATCAGCTCGGACACCGACTCCGGCAGATTGGTCGGCGGCACCGCGCCCGGCGCCGCTGCGGCCACGTGCGTGCCGGCACGCTCGCCCAGGCTCGGCGACAGCGGGCGGATCTCGCCGGTAAACTGGTAGCCACGTCCGAACACCGTGCGGATCAGCGCACGGTCCGCGCCGAAGGCGGCGCGCAAGTCCGAAATCTGGGTTTGCAGGTTGTTCTCTTCGACCACCCGGTCGGGCCAGACACGCGCCATCAGCGCGTCCTTGCTGAGAACGGCGCCGCGTGCCTCAATCAGCGCCATCAGCACATCGAAGGCGCGGCCGCCGAGTTTGATCGGCTGGCCATCGGCGAGGAGCTCGCGGCGGTGCGGCAGCACCCGGAAACGACCGAATGCGACGCCCGCCGATGGTTGAACGGCGGGATCCATCAGGGACCGTTATACACGATCTCTCACGGGATCTATCATCGGGGCGAATGTCTGCATGCGCGTGACGGCGAGGCGACCTGGAACGACCGCCATGGGCGCGAAGCGGCTCTCCAGGCAGAGCCTCACCCCGGCTGACGGGCGGTCGGAGGTGGCACGCCGAGCAACCGGTGAAAACCTCGGGGAGAGACACTACGCCGAGACCAGCCCCTGCGGCTGCACCGCCTTCCGCTGCAGCATCTTGCTCGCCAGCACCTGTGCCGTGGCCTCATTCGCCGGATAGAAGCATTCCATCGCCAGCTCGGCCAGGGTGATGTCGGTCGGCGTGCCGAACACCGCGGTCATGCTGATGAAGGACAGCGGACCGGATTGGGTCGCCAGCTCGAACGGAATGGCGGCGTCGGACCCGGTGTGCTGGGGCGCAGGACCGCGCGGCGCCGGGTAGCCGCGCAACTCCGCCAGCAGGGCGGCAAGCGTCGGGTCCGCCGTCGTCTCCACCTGGCGCTGCAACCGATGCAGCAGGTGGACGCGCCAGGTCGCCAGGTTGATCGTGCGCGGCGCGAGGCCCGAGGGATGCAGCGCCAGCCGCATCACGTTGACCGGCGGGGCCAGCAGCGCGGGATCGATGTCACCCATCAGCCAGCCGACCGCCTCATTGGCAACAATCAGCGTCCAGTGCCGGTCCACCGCCAGCGCCGGGTATGGCATGTGGCCATGGACCACCGCCTCCATCGCGCGCCGGGCGGCGCGCAGGCCAGGGTCCGACAACGGCGTCTCGCGATAGACCGGCGCAAAACCCGCCGCCGCCAGCAACTGATTCCGCTCGCGCAAGGGCACCTCCAATTGCTCGGCCAGGTGCAGCACCATGTCGCGGCTGGGGCGCGACCGGCCGGTTTCGAGGAAGCTGAGATGCCGGGTGGAGATGTTGCCCTGGCATGCGAGGTCGAGTTGGCTGATGCGCCGGCGTTGCCGCCATTCGCGCAGCAGCGCGCCAAAGTGGGATTCGGTCTGCGACATGGATGCCGGCATACGACATGCCGTGCGCGAGCGCCATTACCTCGCAGGTCATGGCATCGCCCTCTACGTCCAACGTAATCGACGGGGCCGCGCCTTGTCGGGCTTCCTGGCCGCACGGGTGGCATCCGCCCGTGCAACAGGAGGAAGGAACATGACCTCAGTCAACGAGACAGTTGCCAACTACATCGCGGCCTGGAACGAGACCGATCCGGCGCGCCGCCGAACAATCATCGCCAGGACCTGGGTCGATGACGGCAGCTACCTGGACGCACACCGCTCCGGCACCGGGCACGACGCCATCGACGCCATGATCGGCGCGACGCAGGATCGTTTCACCGGATACCGCTTCCGGCTGGTCAGCGGGATCGAGGCGCACAACGGCCGCGTCCGCTTCAGTTGGGCGGCCGGTGGCACGCCGGAGGCACCGCTGTTCTTCGCCGGCACCGATTTCGCGGTGCTGGCTGACGACGGACGGTTCTTGGCCGTAACAGGCTTTGTCGACGCAATGCCGAGCGTCGGCTAGCGCAGATCGCAGACCGTGCGGACGCGTGAATCTGTTCTCTAAATCAATGACTAGCGCGCCTTCACCATCCCCAATCGACCTGAAAGCGCACTAGCCGCCGCGGGTGGCCTGCGCGTGCGTAGGCCATCCCACGATTCCCCACATTCATACTCTGGAGGAATGATCATGTCCGGACAGATTGCCCTGCACCCACCGAGATGCCCTGACCGCGACCACGCGCCCACGGTGCCCGAGTCCCGCCGCTGGTGGGTGCTGACGGTGGTTGTCGCGGCACAGTTCATGTTCGTGGTCGATGCATTCGTCGTGAATGTCGCGCTGCCCTCGATCCGCGACACGCTGCATGCGACAAGCGGCGAAATGGAGGCGGTGATCGCCGCGTATCAGATCGCCTATGCCACCGCCGTGATCACCGGCGGGCGGCTGGGCGACATCTTCGGACGCCGGCGCATGTTCATCGCGGGTGTGCTGAGCTTCACGATCGCTTCATTGTGGTGCGGGCTGGCCGGTTCGGGGCTGGAGCTTGCCTTGGCGCGGCTGGCGCAAGGGGCCGCGGCGGCATTGATGATACCGCAGGTCCTGGCGACCATCCATGTGCTGTTCCCGGATGCGGCGCGCAGCCGGGCGTTCGCGGTGTTCGGGATTACGCTGGGCCTGGGCGGGGCGGTTGGAGTCATACTGGGCGGCTGGCTGGTGACACTGGATCCGGCGGGGCTTGGCTGGCGGAGCGTGTTCCTGGTCAATCTTCCGGTCGGCGCGATGATCATCGGCGCGGCGCTGGTGCTGCTGCCCCGGCTCGCGCCCGGCCAGGGACTGCGCCTCGACCTGGCGGGCAGCGGGCTGCTGTTCCTCGCACTGGCCACCCTGATCGGCCCGGTGATGGTCGGGCGGGAGCTGGGCTGGCCGCTGTGGCTGTTCGGTGTCATCGTCATGGGCGACCTGCTGCTGCTCGGGTTCCTGCGGCTGGAGCGGTGGGTCGAGCGGCGAGGCGGCGCACCCCTCGTGCCAACGGCGCTGCTCGCCGACCGGCGTTTCCGGCGGGGGTTGGCGACGCTGTTCGCCTTCCAGTTCGGCAATATCCCGTTCTATCTGTCGATGACGCTGTATATGCAGGATCGGCTGGGGTTTTCGCCGTTGCGGGCGGGAACGGCGGTGGTGCCGCTGGCGCTCGCGTTCACGCTGGCGTCCCGCCTGGCAGGCGGCTGGGTGCCGCGCTTCGGCTTGCGCGTGCTCCGCATCGGCGCGCTGATCCAGCTTTGCGCGATCGTGGATATCGGTGTGGCCGCGGCCTGTTGGCCGGTGCCGGATGTGGCCGTGCTGGCTGTGCTGCTGGCGGTGTTCGGGTTCGGTCAGGGCCTGGTGATGGCGCCGCTGCCCGGGATCGTGCTCACGACGGTTCCCGCGGCGCAGTCGGGTTCGGCCTCGGGGGTGCTGAATACCGTGCACCAGGCCGCGGGCGCGGCGGGCGTGTCGCTGGTGGGGGCAGCGTGGTTCACGGCGGGCCCGTTCGCGGCGCTCGCGGTGCTGGCGGCGGCGGCTGTTGTGACGATCGCCTTGCTCGGGCTGATGGGGCACGGCACCGAACGCCTCGCAGGGCGGCTGGCTGCACTGCGGTGATAGAGCGGATCGCGGAAGGCCGGCGCGGTGTTCGGACCGCGCCGGCATCGACCGAAAGCCATCAATCGAAAGCCGGACGGCGTTGTGTCGCCGGCGGAGGCAGCGATGCCGGCTCGGGTACCTCTTCGGCGAACAGACGGTCGATGGCCGGAGATGACGCACCCTCGGCGGCCAGTTGCATTGTCGTGCGGTCGATCTGCCGCAGCAGCTCGTGGCCCTCGCGGGAAAGCCGGTCGACGGCCTCGATGTGGGTGCGCAGCACGGTTTCGGCCTTGTCGAGCGCGGCCTGCACCAGCGCGCGGGCACGCTTCCCGGCAAGCTGGCGGAACCGCCGCCGCAGCGGCGGGAAGAAAACGCCCCCGACCGTCTGGCCGATGACCAGCAGGATCGCGATGAGCATCAACACCGTGGCGAACAAACCGGCTGGGGCATACGTGCCGTTCCAGAAATCGACAGCCGCCCGCATGGCGGCGACCAGCAGCACCGCCAGGATCAGGATTTCAACCAGGTACAGCAGCGCCGCACCCGCCAGGCGCCGGAAGGAGCGGCGTGCCGCCTGCGC
>DASQVN010000336.1:0-4530 GCA_035640755.1 Rhodopila sp. | reverse complement strand
CGTCGATCGTGGCCCATCGGCCATCATGACGATACGATCAGCGCAGAGGGCCGGTAGCATGGTGCCGGCGCCGCCATATCGCGCCCGTTTCACATCCAGACGTATATGCTCCGGCGACACGTGGCTGCATTGCAACGAGCGCAGGACCAGAACGGGTCCGCATCTGCCGCGCCCCGCGCAGGCTGCCGAACCCGCCGATCTGCCCGATCCTGCGCCCCTCCGTTACGCGCAGCGGCCGGCTGGCGCGCCGCGTCATCGTCCTGTCACGGGGATTTGCCCGCCGGCGCGCATCCCCCCTGCGTGCATCAGATTATATGCCGCATATGACGACGATGACCAGACCCATGCCGATGCAGGCAACGGAACAGACGGTCAGCCATACCGTGCTGGTGGTTGACGATGAGGAAATGGTACGGATGCCGATCGCCGAGTTCCTGCGCGACTGCGGCTATGTCGTACTCGAAGCGGCCGACGCCGCCGCGGCGATCGCCGCCATCGAAGATGAACCAGCGGTCGAGGTCGTCTTCAGCGACGTCCGCATGCCCGGTCAGATGGACGGGCTCGGCCTGGCGAGATGGCTGCGCCGCACCCACCCCGAGATCCCGGTCATCCTGACCTCGGGCTACGTCGGCAGCCGCGACGCCCCGGACTCCATCCCCGGCGTCCGCTTCATCGAGAAGCCGTACTCGCAGAAGAACGTCGCCCAGCGGATCGCCGCCCTGTTCGAGGGATAGCGCGTAATCGGGTGAGGCGCGCCGGCCGGAAACCGTGAATCACGCGCTCAGACATCGCACGTGATCGGGTGAGGCGGATCGTCGGAGACCGTGAACCATGCGCGCAGACCCAGCGCGTAATCGGGTGAGGCAGGCCCGTCGGAAACCGTCAACCCCGCGTTCATGCATCATCTCAGGGCAGCCTCCGCCATCGGCGTCTCAATTTCAACACATTGTCGTCGCGATTAAGCCTCTTGGCCCGGCTCTAACGGTATGGCAACAAAGCCGCGGTAGAATCCGCCCGTCCCACCCGGAAGCCAGAGCAGGAGGCCCAGACCCAAGGTCATGTACCCTTTTCTCCGCCGGACCGCGCGCCGCCCCGGCGCGGCGCGCGATTCGTGGCTCGCGCTCGCCAGCCTCTCGCTGCTGACCTTGATCCTGGCCTTCGTCCTGGCTGTCGCGCTGCGCTCGCCGCTGAAGGACGACATCGCCTGGCTGCTCTACGTCGCCCACCGCATGAGCACGGGGCGCGAGCTCTATGTCGACGTCGTCGAGGTCAACCCGCCGCTGATCATCTGGATTTCCGCCATCCCCCTCGAACTCGCCGAGTGGCTCGATACCGGCGTTCAGTTCGTGGCGATCCCGATGTTCCTGGCCGGCGTGCTCGCCGCGGCGTGGTGGGACGCGGGCCTGCTGCGCCGCTCGGGTGGCGTGCTGGCCGGCCGCGTGCCGGTGTTCGCCGCCATCGGCGCCGCCTTCCTGGTCCTGCCAGCCGCCGATATCGGCCAGCGGGAGCATCTGCTCGCCGCCGCCTTCCTGCCCTACCTCATCCTGTTCGCCCAGTCGCTCGAAGACGCCCCCCCGGCGGTGTGGGAGAGTATCGCCGCCGGCATCCTCGCCGGCCTCGGCTGCGCGCTGAAGCCGCGCTACGCCGGGGTCTTCCTGGTGCTGGAGGGCCTCGCGCTGACCCGCGGCCTGCGCCCCTGGCGCGTGCTGCCGATCGCCGCCGGCCTGACCCTGGCCGGATACGCCGGCCTGGTCGCGCTGGTCTGCCCCGCGTATCTCGAACGTGCGGTGCCCATGGCCCTCGCGCTCTACGGCGCCACCGACGTGCCGTTCGCCAGCCTGCTGTCGAACAGCGCGCTGCTGATCATGGGCCTGCTCGTGGCCCTCGCGCGGCTGTTCCTGCGCCGGCGCCGCGCGCCGCATGACGCCCAGATGCTGACCCTCGTCGTGTTCGCCGCGACCAGCCTGGGCGTCTGCTTCGTTGACGGGAAGGACTGGTTCTATCACCGCATCCCCGCCACCCTCGCCACCGCGCTCGCCCTGATGCTCTGGGCCGCGTCCGAGGTGAAGGCCCGCGGCTGGCGCCCGACCCCCGCCCTCGCTGCCGCCGTCACCGCGCTCTGCCTCTCCACCGCCACCTCCTTCCGTCAGCTCGGCAACGAGGCGGTGGCGGCGCTCCAGCCCCAGGCCACCACCGTCGAACGGCTGGAGCGGATTATCCGCGCCGAACACGCCCATACCTATGTCGCCTTCTCGGAGTGGCTCGCCCTCGGCTTTCCGGTGGTCAACAACACCGGCGTCACCTGGGCGTCGCGGTTCGATTCCATGTGGGCGCTGAAGGGCGAGGTCTGGCGGGAGGGTTTCGACCCCGCGGCCGACAAGGAATGGCCCATCGCGAAATGGGTCACGCACGACTTCCTGGCCGGCTGTCCCGACATCGTCGTCGTCGATACCCGTGAGACCACGCACTACATCGCGGTGCTGAGCCGAGCGGACGCGGCGTTTGCGCGCGCCTGGACGCGGTATCGCCCGATCGCGGCGTTCGACGGATTGGTGGTATACCGCCGCGGCAAGAGCGGCTGCCTGGACGCCTGGGTCGCCGCCGAGACAAAGCCGGCAATCACCACGCGGTGATCCATCGCCGGCTCCAGGTGCCCCCACGCTCACCGTCATTAAATGGACCAAACCCCGTAGGCGCCAGGATAAGCTCCGCGCCAGAATAGGCCCCGCGCGGAAAAGTCCCCACCGCCATGGCCGGGCTCGACCCGGCCATCCACCCCCCGACGGTGCCGCAACGAACCGCCCCCAACAACCGCTGGCAGCCAACGGCCCCGCACCACTGTCGCAGCGCAGACGGCCGGCCATGGCAGAGAGGGCACGGTGCGCGGCCAACACTCTTCTCTCCCCACCATAGCCAGACTCCTACAAAGCCTGACATGACCATCCGCCCGATGGCCATGCCGTAACGCCCCGTGCCACCCGGTCCAGGCTGATTTAACCCAAATCAAGGCGCCGCCGCGGCGCCGCCATAGGGTGTCGCGCGCCAATCAGAAGGAATGACCCATGGCAACCAGGATAAAGGCCGCCGTCGTCCGCGCCCTCGGCGCCCCGCTGGCCATCGAGGAGATGCCGATCCCCGTACTCGGTCCCGGCAAGGTACTCGTGAAGATCGTCGCCTCCGGCGTCTGCCACACCGACCTGCACGCCGCCGACGGCGACTGGCCGGTGAAGCCCACCCCGCCGTTCATCCCGGGGCATGAGGGCGCCGGCATCGTCGCCGCCCTCGGCCCGGGCGTGAACGGCCTGAAGAAGGGTGATCCGGTCGGCATCGCCTGGCTGCACGATGCCTGCGGCGAGTGCGAATACTGCCAGACCGGCTGGGAAACCCTGTGAGAGCGCCAGCACAACAGCGGCTACAGCGTCAACGGCAGCTTCGCCGAGTACGCCGTCGGCAGCACCGCCTATGTCGCCCGCCTGCCGGCCAACCCGAACTTCGCCGAACTCGCCCCGGTCCTGTGCGCCGGCGTCACCACATACAAGGGCATCAAGGAAGCCGATGTCCGCCCGGGCGAGTGGCTGGCGATCTCCGGCATCGGCGGTATCGGTCATATCGGCATCCAGTACGCCAAGGCGATGGGGCTGCATGTCGCGGCGATCGACGTCTCGGAGGACAACCTGGCGCTCGCCCGCACCCTCGGCGCCGATGTCGCGGGTCGATGCCAGGGACCCGGACGGGGTGGCGAAGCTGGTGAAGCAAACCGGCGGCGGGGCACACGGCGTGCCGGTCACCGCCGTGTCGCTGCCGGCGTTCCGACAGGCGCTGCAGGTGGTGCGCCGCAAGGGCACGATCAGCCTGAACGGCCTGCCGCCGGGCGACTTCCCGACCCCGGTGTTCGATGTGGTGCTGAGGCGCATCACGATCCGCGGCTCGATCGTCGGCACCCGCCGCGACCTCGCCGAGTCCATCGCCTTCGCCGCCGAGGGCAAGGTGCGCGCCCGCACATCCACACCGCGGGGCTGGCGGACATCAACGACATTCTCGCGCGCCTCAAGGCAGCCATCATGGGCCGGGTGGTCATGACGATGTAGCACCCGCCGTACCACCCGCCCCTGGGCATTCCCCTCCGCAGGCCGATCGGCCATGATGCCGCCCAGGCAAGAGAGGGGAATGCCATGCCGCACGATGCCCTGCGCTCGATCCTGACCCAAGCCGGCCTGACCCAATCCGGATGGTCCGCCGACCGGGCGGCCGCGATCAGCTTCACCGGCGGTGCCGACCCGATCCTGCCCACCCCGTTCCGCATCGGCGCGGCCGGCGCGGCCACGATCGCGGCGGCCGGGTTGGCCGCGGCCGACCTGTGGAAGCTGCGCACCGGGCGGGACCAGCCGGTCGGCGTCGATGTTCGCCAGGCCGCCGCCTCGCTGCGCAGCACGAAATACATGCGCCTCGGTGACGGCGCCGTGCCGTCCGACCGCAACCCGCTGATGGGCATCTATCCCGCGAAGGACGGCCACTGGAGCTATATCCACG
>DASQVN010000335.1:0-3584 GCA_035640755.1 Rhodopila sp. | reverse complement strand
CCTGCCGGATTTCGACCTCTCCGAGACCGAAACGCTCGACGTCCGCCTCGCCGCCCTGATCGACCGGACGGGCCCCATCGACATCCTGGTCAACAACGCCGGCGTCACCGTGCTGGGCAGTGTCGTGGAAACCCCGCTGACCGAGGTCGAGCGTGTCTTCCGCGTCAACTTCCTCGCCGCCTACGCACTGATGCGCGCCGTGATCCCCGGCATGGCCGCGAAGGGCCGCGGCGCCATCATCAACATCGCCTCCGACCAGGCACTGATCGGCCGCCAGCTCAGCGCTGCCTATGGCGCCTCCAAGGCCGCCATCGCCCAGCTCTCCCGTTCCGCCGCCCTCGACTGGGCCCGCCACGGCATCCGCGTCAACTGCATCGCCCCGGGCAGCACGGAAACCGCCATGCTGGGCTCCGTGATCGGCGATCTCGCCAAGCGCTATCCCGACCGTTTTCCGGTCTCCTCGGCCGAGGCGTACAAGGCCGGCGTCCCCCTCGGCCGCTTCGCCGCACCGGTCGAGATCGCCAACGCCGTCGCCTTCCTCGCCTCCGACGCCGCATCGTTCATCACCGGCGTGATCCTGCCCGTCGACGGCGGCGGCACCGCGCAATGATACCAGCGATTCTTCGGACCGGCGGGTATGCGCGCGGGGTTGCCAAGGCGGCAGCGTCGCGGCCGCGCGCGAAACCAATAAGATACCAGCGGCCCGGCCGTTTGAAAGACGGTCAATTCTTCGGGCCGCTGGTATGACACCAACGTCATGAGCCTGGCCGTCATCACCGGCGGCACCGGCGGCATCGGCCGTGCGATCGCGGACCGTCTGCGCGGGGAAGGGTGGCAGATCCTGACCCTCGCCCGCCGCAAGGTGCCGGACAACCCGCACCCCTTCGCCGCCTGTGACGTCGCCGACCCGGCCGCAGTGCAGGCGGCGCTCGGCCCATTGCCGTCGGTCACCGCCCTGGTGAATGCCGCCGGGATCGCCGGGGCCAACCGGCTGGACGGCGATGATGCGCTCTGGCACGCGATCATCAATGCGAACCTGCACGGGACCTACTACACCTGCAAAGCGGTGCTGCCGAAGCTGCCCGACCGGACAGGCCGCGTCGTCAACATCGCCTCGGTCCTCGGCCTGCGCGGCGTGCCCGATCAGACCGCCTACTGCGCCGCGAAGCACGGGGTGATCGGGTTCACCCGTGCGCTGGCCCTGGCGCTCGCGCCGCGCGGCATCACCGTGAATGCGCTCTGCCCGGGCTGGGTCGATACCGCCATGGCGGCGCAGCGCTACGCCGAACTGGGCATCACCGAGCAGCAGGCCGCCGCCGGCGTGCCCACCGGCCGCATCGCCAGCCCCGAGGAGGTCGCGGCCACGGTCTCCTGGCTGCTCCGCCCCGAGGCGCAATCGATCACCGGCCACGCCCTGCCGATCGACGGCGGCAGCCTCACGCTGCCCTGACCTCCCGCCCTGTGACCCCCGACCTGGGACCGAACGCCCCGCCATCGTGGCCGTACCACCGCGTCATGGTGGGCGCGTCATGGTGGCCGGATCCCCCGCTCAAGGCCGGGGACATGGGCCCACCATCCACGCCTTCGCCGCCGCACCGGTTACCCGCGCGGAAACCCCCACGACCGCCTCACTCCGCCGCCTGCCGCCCGCGCCGGTTGACCCATCGCAGGCGCAAGGCCGCCCATTGCCGCCTTGCCAAATCAGCCACCCGGCGCCGCAACCCAGCGATCCCCGCGGCACCGGGCTGGCGCTGCGCCGCCGCCCGCTGCAGGACGTGCAGCGCGTCCTCCGCGCTCCGCGCACGGGCAACCGCCTGGTCCCTGGCCTCGGCCATGGCCGCCAGGGCGGATTGTGCCCGCTGCCCCTGCGCGGCCTCAGCCTCCCGCGCCGCCTGCGCATCCCGCGCCGATGCCTCTGCCGCGGCAAGACGAGCCTGCACCTCCGCCAGCTCGCGGCGCGCCTCCGCCAGCATCCGTGCCAGCACCGCGCGCTCCAGGCGCAACGGTCCCGCGCCTTCCATCACCAACCCGTCCGCCGGGGCCGGATCGTCGCCCTGCAAATCGCCACCGACCCGCACCTTCGCCGGGTCCGCCACCGCCGTATGCACCCGCCGCGCGGCATCCGGCGTGCTGCCGGCGGGCAGCAGCGGTGACAACTTCCGGAACAGGTAGTCCGCATCCTCGATCAGCCGCGGGAATGACAGCAGCACGATCGGCACGTCGGCGCTGACCAGCGCCTCCAGCAACCGGTGCAGGCCCAGCGCCAGCAGCCGCGCCTGGTCGGTGGGGTTCAGCGAATACACGATGCCGCCGGGCGTGTGGCCGAATTCCTCCCACGTGCGGTCCATCTCGCCAAGCCAGGGCAGCTGACGGCGGACCGATCGCATCTCGATGATCGAGCGGCTGCACGCCGCCTCCGTCAGGTCACGCACCGGAATCACTGCCGCATCCAATTCCAGCCGTCCGCTGCCCAGCGCCTCATGAATGACCTGATAGGTCCAGGGCGACTTGATGACATACGGAAGGTCCGCGCGGCCGGGCACCGGCAGATCCTCGAGCCCCGCCTGCGCGGCCTCGTCCCAAAGCGGGTTCGCCCCGGCGCGGGAGAGATGCGTCTCCAACCCCATGCCAGCCAGATAGCGCACCAGGAAACTCGTCCCCGCTCGGCCTGTACCGGCGATCAGCAGATGCCTCGGCAAATCGAAAATCCAGACTCCAGCCTGTGAAACGATTGTCTTATCGCACGCGCACGCCGCCCCGCCCAGCCCGCCGGATGTAAGCAATCGTATCGGGGTTGGCCCCTGCCGGGGTTGGCCCCTACCGGGCTGGCCGTCCGCCGCACGCCGTGCCAGAGTTCCTGCAAAAGAAAGGAGGAACCCCGCATGGACACCGCACGCACCATCACCCTCGGCAGCGGCGAATACCAGTACGAGCCGGTGGAAAACTGGGCCAGGCTCCCGCCCGGCTGGTCGTTCAAGGAAATCGGCGGCATCGGCGTCGATAGCCGGGACAACGTCTATGTCTTCAACCGCGGCGAACACCCGATGATGGTGTTCGATCGTGACGGCAACTTCCTGCGCTCCTGGGGGGAGGGGCTGTTCCCCCGCGCGCACGGCGTGTTCGTCGCCCCGGATGAGACGCTCTGGCTGACCGACGACGGCGACAGCTCGGTGCGGCAGTGCACGCTCGACGGCAAGGTGCTGCTGACCCTCGGCACGCCGGGGAAACCGGCCCCCTACATGGGCGGTGAACCGTTCCACCGCTGCACTCACACGGCCATGGCGCCGAACGGCGACATCTACGTCTCCGACGGCTACGGCAACGCCCGCGTGCACAAATACGCCCCGGACGGGCGGCTGCTGCTGTCATGGGGCGGCCCCGGCACCGACCCTGGGGAGTTCAATATCGTCCACAACATCACCTGCGACGCCGACGGCTGGGTCTACGTCGCCGACCGGGAAAACCACCGCGTCCAGGTGTTCGACGGCAACGGCCGGTATGAGACGCAGTGGAACAACCTGCATCGCCCCTGCGGCCTGTTCATGCCGCCTGGGAAATGTCCTGTCTGTTACATCGGCGAACTG
>DASQVN010000334.1:0-7321 GCA_035640755.1 Rhodopila sp. | reverse complement strand
GGTATATGCGGTCAGCCGGACCAAGCAAAGGTGATTCCGCCAGCCACAACCGGCTCCTGCCCACCGTGTTGGCTGACCACGTGCCGACTGGATCGGAGGAACTCGGACATGGCACATGCCGACGCAAAACAGAAGCTGCTGGCCTTCCTCGAGGAGAAGGCGTTTCAGCCCGTCATGCGCGCCGACCCGGCCAGATATCCCGAGAACAAGCGCGACATGCTGAAGGACGTGCAACGCCGCACGGAAACCGAGATCAAGCGCTTTCATGGCTACCGATCGGCCGACGACGTGGTGACCAACTTCCGGCGGGATCTCGATTCGGCGCCGGCGAAGAAGGTGCATCGCGAATTGAAGGACCTGGGCCTGCCGACCATCAACGATATCCGGGAGGAATTTGAGAAACTGGCGCAGGAGCTCGGCCACACCTGACCTGACCGCTTGATGAACCGCGCATCCGCCCCGCCGCTTGCACCGGCCCGGCGCGTGCCGGCCCTGCTGGTCGCCGTGGGCATTCTGATGATCGGCGGAACACTGCCGGCCCCGCTGTACCTGCTCTGGCAGCAGGAGGTACATTTCTCCGAGGTCGTGCTGACCCTGCTTTTCGCGGTGTATTTCCCTGCAGCCGTGATCGCGCTGCTCTTCTTCGGCCGGTTGTCCGACCAGGTCGGGCGCCGCACGGTTTTGCTGCTTGGCATCGCAACCGCGCTCGCCAGCACCCTATGCCTGATCTTTGCCCACGGCCTGCCGTTGCTGTTCCTCGGCCGCTTCCTGTCAGGCTTCAGTGTCGGCGTCGTGCTCGCGGCTTTCACGGCCCATCTATCTGAGCTGATGCCCGGGGGGCAATCCGAAGCCCGCGCAGCGGATATCAGCGCGGTGACCCAGTTGCTCGGCCTCGGCATCGGGCCGGCGCTGGCCGGCATCATGGCGCAATATCTCCCGCTGCCGACGCTGGCCTGCTTCTACGCCCTGCTGGCATTATTGGTGGTCGCAGCCGCGCTCGCGACGGCCACGCCGGAAACGCGGCGGGAGGTCCGATCGCGCTCGGTGCGTCCCCGGCTGGCGATGCCGAAAGGCAAGGAAGCCGCATTCTTCAGCCTGGCGGCCGCAGGTTTCTGCATGTTCGCCATGGTCGGGCTGTTCACGTCGCTGGTGCCGTCGGTGCTTGCGCAACGGCTGCACAACGCCAACCACGCCGTCGCCGGCGCCATGTCGTTCGAGCTGTTCCTGGCCGCCACGATCGCCGCGGCAACCCTGACCCGGGCACCGCCCGGCCCGGCAATCCTGGCCAGCCTCGGGTTGATCCCACTCGGCCTTGTCCCGCTGATGCTCGGCATCATGCGTCCCGCGCTGTGGTTGTTTGTCGGCGGCACCGCGCTGGAAGGGCTGGCGATCGGGCTGGGGTTTGCCAGGACGTTGCGCGAGGTCAACCGCCTTGCCGGGGATCAAGAGCGCGCGCGTGTCCTCAGCGTCTATTTCACCGTCACTTTCATCGCGTCGATGCTTCCCGTCATCGGGATGGGGCTGATCACGCATTTCGCCAACGCGATCGCGGCAGACTTCACGTTCGCCTGCATTGTCGGCTTGCTGGCGCTGGCCGCCCTGACAGCACGTCTCACCGGGCTGACCGCAAGCTGAGGCCCGGCCACGGTCGGGCGCCCATCACCCCGCGCGCTTAGGCCGACGCGGCTCTCGGTGCCGCCGCCCGTCGCAGCCGATCGTTGATCGCCTGCCCGATACCGCTCTCCGGCACCTGCATCACCGCGATCCGCCGGGCGCCCAGCCGTGTGCCCTCGGCGTCCAGCCAGCGCAGCCCTTCGAACAGCCGAGCTGCCGCCTCGGTCAACGACGCATCGCGGCTGAGCTCGAACACGCAAAGCGGTGAGCCTACGGGCGTACCGAACGCCAGCAGCGCCTCATTCGGCCCCGCCGCTTCGGCCTCCAGCCGGATCGGCAAGGCAGGGGCGTAGTGCGAGGCCAGCATCCCCGGTGAGTGCACTGGCCCCGGTTCCGCCACTGGCGGGTGCGGCCGGACCGGGCCGAGATATTGCTCCAACGTCTCCAGTGTCACACCGCCCGGCCGCAACAGCACCGGCGCGTCTCCCGTCAGGTCCAGCACGGTTGACTCCACGCCCACCGAGCACGGTCCGCTGTCCAGCACCGCGTCGATACGGCCATCCAGCTCCTGCATCACATGCGCCGCGGTGGTCGGACTGACGCGGCCCGATCGGTTGGCCGAGGGCGCCGCCACCGGACGCTCCACCCGGCGCAGCAACGACATCGCCACCGGGTGCCCCGGTACGCGCACTGCCAGCGTCTCCAGCCCTGCGCTCGCCAGCAGGGCGACGGGACAGTCCGGCGCCCGCCGCAGCACCAGCGTCAGCGGCCCGGGCCAGAGCCGCCCCGCCAGCTCCCGCGCCCGCGCATCCGCCACAACGTGCGCCAGCGCCGCATCGGCCGAGTGGTAATGGCAGATCAGCGGATTGAACCGTGGCCGCCCCTTGGCGGCGAAGATCCGCGCCACCGCCTCGGCATTCGTTGCGTCACCGCCCAGCCCGTACACCGTCTCGGTGCCGAACGCGACGAGCCGGCCGCCGCGCAGCATATCCACGGCCAGCCTCACTCCGTCACTCGTCTCCGGCAGGATCTCTGTCATGCGTTTGCCAATAGTGAGTTCGCACGCGCATGGCAAAGCGCACGCGGAGAGTCTAGGGTTGATGGGATATGACCCGTTGGAGACACCGATTCGATGCTTGACATAGGCTTTGCCAAGCCTGCCCTGCCGAAAGCCGGCGCGCTGGCCCTGCTGATCCAGGAAGGCGAGCAGCCGTCCGGTCTCTGGCAGCAGCTTGATGAGGCGACAGGCGGCGCCATCACCCGCGCCCTCGGCGTCGCCGAATTCACCGGCGGCAAGGGCAAGACCTGCACCATCCTCGCCCCCGGCGCCAACATCACCCGCGTCCTCGCGGTCGGCCTCGGCAAGCCCGCCGAACTGACCGCGAAGGGACTGCAGGAGGCCGGTGGCGCCATCGCCTCCAATCTGACCCGCGAGCAGACAGTGGCCGCGACCGGCGCGACCCTCACGGGTGAGCAGGCGGCCGAGGTCGCCTTCGGCGCCGCGCTCCGCGCCTACCGCTTCGACCGTTACCGCACCAAGGAAAAACCCGAGGACAAGCCGAAGCTCGCCAAGCTGTCGGTTCTGACCAATGACGGCTCGAAGGCCAAGGCCGCCTGGGAACCGCTGGAGGCCGTCGCCAACGGCGTCTTCCTGACCCGCGACCTGGTGAGCGAACCGCCGAATGTGCTGAACCCCGCCGAACTCGCCGACCGCTGCCGCAAGCTCACCGAACTCGGCCTCAAGGTCGATGTCCTCGGCCCCAAGGAAATGTCCAAGCTCGGCTTTGGCGCCCTGCTCGGCGTCGCCCAGGGCAGTGTCAATGAGCCGCGGATGGTCGTGATGCACTGGCCCGGCGCCACCGGCAACGGCAAGAAGACCTCGCGCGAGCAGAAGCCCGTCGCCTTTATCGGCAAGGGCGTCACCTTCGACACCGGCGGCATCAGCATCAAGCCTGCCTCCGGCATGGAGGATATGAAGTGGGACATGGCCGGCGCCGGCACCGTGATCGGCCTGATGGCCGCGCTCGCCGGACGCAAGGCCAAGGTGGATGCCGTCGGCCTGGTCGGGCTGGTGGAGAACATGCCCTCCGGCTCCGCCCAGCGGCCGGGCGACGTCGTGACCTCCTATTCCGGCCAGACGATCGAGGTGATCAACACCGACGCCGAAGGCCGCCTCGTGCTGGCCGACGTGATCGCCTTTGCGCAGGAGAAATACGACCCGAAATTCGTCGTCGATCTGGCGACGCTGACCGGCGCGATCATCGTCAGCCTCGGCCACGAATACGCCGGCCTGTTCAGCAACGACGATGACCTCTCCCGCCGCCTGACCGAGGCCGGCCAAACCACCGGTGAGCGCGTCTGGCGCATGCCGCTGGATGAAGCCTACGACAAGCAGCTCCGCTCCGACATCGCCGACATGAAGAACATCGGCGGCCGTCCCGGCGGGTCGATCACGGCGGCCCACTTCATCCAGCGCTTCATCACCAACAATCGCCCCTGGGCGCATCTCGACATCGCCGGCACGGCCTGGAGCACGAAGGATTCGGCCATGACCCCCAAGGGCGCCACGGCCTTCGGCGTTCGCCTACTGGACCGCCTGGTCGCTGACGGCTTCGAGGCGCCATGACCGAGATCGGGTTCTATCACCTGACCCGTTCGACCCTGGCCCAGGCCCTGCCGCAGCTTCTGGCCCGCACGCTTGCGGCGGGCCAGCGCGCACTGGTCGTGGCACCGGATACACAGGCAATCACGGCGCTGAGCGAGGCACTATGGGCCAACCCCGCCTGGCTGCCGCACGGCACCCCAGCCGACGGCGACGCCGACCTGCAACCCATCTGGCTGAGTACCGAGGCCACGCCGCTGAACGGCGCCCGCTTCCTGTTCCTGACCGACGGCGCCCAGGCCGAGGCACTGGACGCGTATGAGCGTGTCTTCGACCTGTTCGACGGCAACGGCGCCGCCGCCACCGAAGCCGCCCGCGACCGCTGGCGCCAGGCCAAACAGGCCGGCCACCGCCTGGCATACTGGCAGCAGACGGCGACCGGCTGGCAGAAGAAGAACTGAGTTGCGTGAGCATCCGCCGGCTGACCGGCCTGCGGACGGACGCTGATTTGTTGTCACGCATCCACGTCAATATTTGCGTATGACGGAAGGGACATCCAGCGCCCAGGCAGGCAAATCTGCTGTAGCCGATGCAGGTGTTTCCAAATTCCTTCAGTCAGTGATAGCCTCTGTCAGGCGCCCTGCGAACACGCGCCCCGGCTACCAGAGACTTCCGAAGTCATGAAAACATAAATTGGGAGGCAAGCATGGAACTCGGCATTGTCCAGATTATCGCCAGCTCCGGTCTGCCCGACATCACGGACCAGCAGGTTTACGATGAGGAGGTGCGGCTGGCAGTGCTGGCCGACGACCTTGGATACGATCATGTCTGGGCAGTCGAGCACCATTTCGAGGATTATTCGTTCTGCCCCGATAATTTCGTCTATCTTGCCCACATCGCGGCGCTGACGAAGCGCATCAGGCTGGCAACCGGCGCGGTGATCCTGCCGTGGAACATTCAGCCGCTCCGGGTGGCCGAGAAGGCGGCGTTGCTGGACACGCTGTCCAACGGACGCCTGATCCTGGGGCTGGGGCGCGGCCTGTCGCGGCGGGAGTTCAACCAGTTCGGCGTCGCCATGGACGAATCGCGGGAGCGGTTCGACGAAATGGCGCCGATGATCCTGCAGGCCCTGGAGACAGGGGTCATGGAGGAGCATCACGGCCGCTTCTTCAACCAGCCGCGTGCCCCGCTGCGGCCCAGGCCCGTCAGGAGCTTCCGTGACCGCACCGCGCAGGTTGCCATGAGCAGCGATTCCGTTCTGGTCGCGGCGAATCTGGGCGTGCAGATGATGTCGTTCTTCTACAAGCCGGACGAAGTGCATCGCGCCGAGTTCGACGCCTATCGCAGTGTCTTCCAGCAGCAGCATGGCAGAATGCCGAAGCCGCCGCTGCTGGCGCTGATGACGGTGTGCGACAGCGATGCCGCCCGCGCGAAGGAAAACGCCGAGAAGCATTGCGCGACGTATTTCCATTCCATCATGCACCACTACGAGCTGATGGGCGAGCATTACGCAAAGACCAAGGGCTACGCGGATTACGGCGTCGGCGCCGAGGCGATGCGTGCCGCCGGCCTGGAAGAGATGGTCCGCGCCTATGTGGACGCGCAATTGTGGGGCACGCCGGATCAGATCCTGCGCAAGCTGGAAGCCCGTCGCGCCACCATGGGCGATGTCGGCTTCCTGTGCGCCTTCCGCTTTGGCGCGAGCCCCATGGAGGTGAGCGAGCGCAGCCTGCGCCTGTTCGCAAGCGAAGTGTTGCCGATCGCCCGCACCTGGGGGGCGCCGGCCGAGCGGCAGCAGGCCGCCGAGTAGGTCCGTATAGGGGGTGTGGCCGAGCGTTGCCTGGGCCGCATCCCGCGATCAGCTCTAGCAGCCTGTCGGATTGGGGGTACCTAAGCTGGGTTGTTTATGGCTAAGTAGGTTGCCAAAAGTCTTGCGACAAAACTCTAAGCCAGAATGTGCTGGAGGCCATACCGGATTTCTGGCGCGCTTGCGCTGGTGTCAGGTTGTGTCAGGTTGAGCAGCCACTGGCGCGTGCGCTCGGCCAAGTCTTCGATGGAAGCGGCCTGGTGGTTTGCTGCCACGTCGCGTTTCAGCTCTGTCCATAGCTGATCCATTGTATTCAGCTCCGGCCATTGCTTCGGTAGCCAGACAAATCGATCCGAAGTTCCCGGGCCAGCGCGAGCGTCGCCTGCGCGGTATGTCCGCTGGCCCGGTCGGCCAGAAGCCAGATCGTGCCTGCCCGCCGGTAGGCTTTCCGCAGCGCCAAGAGAAACGCCCGCACTTCATGGGCACCTGCGCTGCGGCCGACATCGACCGTCCGCCGCGCGGTTCGCACATTGATCGTGCCAAACAGGACACGCCTGGCGTTCTGGCCGGTGCCGGCGGACAATGCCCTTTTTTGGCGCCGACATGCTCCGCCCACTCACGGTAGACATAGCGCGGGCGCTTCCAGCGGAACCGGGCCGCGCGGATCCGCCGCCGCAGGGTGCGGGCACTGATCACGACGCCCTGGGTGCGCAGATCGGTGGCCAGCAGTGACACGGTCCAGGTGTTGGCGTCATAGCCGAACCGGCATGGATCGCTCGTAAGAAGCTGGCAGAGCGTTTTGTCTGCCAGGACCGGCGCCGTGCGCGGGCGAGCGGATCGTCGGCCATCAGCCAGCGCTGACGGCGCTCGTTCAGCAAGGTAACGTCCGATCCAGCGATAGACCGTGCTGCGTCCCACACGCGCGCGCGTTTGGCGACCACGGCTACAGGCTCGCCTACTGCAATCTCGGCAACCGCCCGAAGGCGCCGATACAGTCTCGTATCGCGCGCTTGCGCACGCGCTTGCGACAGACGCCTGCGATCAGCCCGACTGAACGTCGGATAGCTCGGTCTCGGTGTGTCCATTCAGATACCGTCGACCCAGCACGGCACCTGTCGCAAGACTTTTGGCTACCTACTTAGTGTGACAGCGACCACCGCCGATATGCCGGTCCTGGGACTTGGGAGCGTCATCCTGTCCGTAAACAGCCTAATCACCTATGCGGCCGCCATGTCGCCGACCGCCACGGGCACGGTGCTGTTCACCCGCGGTGACGGATCGATCTTTTGACGATGCTG
>DASQVN010000333.1:0-7490 GCA_035640755.1 Rhodopila sp. | reverse complement strand
GCGTTCTTGTAACTGTTTATGTATCGTGACAGATTCGGCCCGGATGATCCGAGCGGCCCAGCATGTCCTGGTTGCCGAACTCTCGCCGGATAGTCTCCTTCTCCCGCTTGCCAAGCGGGTGCTGGCCGCGCTGCAAAAGGCGCAGCGCCCCGGCATCGCTTGTCGCAGAGCTCCGCGGCCTGAGCCCACGCGATAAGCATCCCTTATCGCGTGGCCTGCCATTGTGCCTTATTTGCCCCGCCAAGCGAAGCAGATCAAAGGGTTAGCGCCCCTGCCTTGCCCGGCGTCAAGGGCCGAACACCAGCCGGATCGGCCGGTTGGTCGCCATCGGCCGCACGGAGCTCGCCCTCCTCGGTCGGCAGCAATCGAACTTCCTTGCCGAGCAGCATCACCGGCGCTGTGACATGCGTCTCGCGTAGCCGCGGCGTCTCCTTGTCGCGATCGGCTCTCTCTCGCCCAATGCTGCGGGCTTTCACCCGAGCCGCCGAGCTTGCAACGGCGCGGCCCAGCGTCAGCGCTGTCTCATGTGGCTAGCCTAGCCTCTCGGCCACGACAGCGGGGCCCATAACGTCAATACTGGGGCCCGATTAACCACGATGGTCATCGGGGATGGTCCGCACTGCCATTCTGAGGACCCTGCCCGAATGCCGGCAGATCGGCTACAGGGTGGATCCAAGGATGCCCAACGATAAAAAGGCCGGCAATCGCCGGCCTGCAGGCATCACTCGTTTGGAACCTCGCTCACCCGTTGATCCAGCTGCTCTGTTGGTAGTTCTGCGCGGGTGCCTGATCAGCAGCCTGGGCGTTGACGGCCACGAGGCTCAGAAGAATAAGGGCGGTGAGGATTCGCACTTTCATTGATCGCCTCCCGTCAGCCTGGCATCAGGCCGTTTGGGGCTGAGTGGGTTAACCGCCACCGCCTTCCAGGCCGGTTTCACTGGGGCCATGCCCCGTATTGTCGTACGGGCCCTGGTGCTGACCGAAAGTCGATTGCGGGAAACCAAATGTCGCCGCGTTGGCCACGGGCGCGATGGTTGCCAGGCTCAGGGCGGCGAAGGCGACGCGAATAAGATATGTCATCGATCTCTCCATCTCATCGTCGGGCGAGATGTCCGGCGTCGATGGTGGAGATAGATCCATTCATACAGGAATATAATTAGGAGTATTGGGATTAGATTTATGCGAGATATGGATGAATGCCACGCCGTCCACGCCTGCTGCGGTTCTGTCCGCGGGCATTGTTACGGCAAAGGGTGAAGGGACCCCCACCTCTTATGAGATCGTGCAAGCGCCGTATGCTGCGTCGGTTCGATGATTGATCCGGGAAAGCGGTTCGCCAATGGCTGACACCATCACCAAGCCCAAGATCAAGGACGAGATAAAGGTCGAACGGCCGCGCGGGCCGGAGAAAGGGTTATCCACTGTTTCCGAGATGGCGGTTCGTGTGGGGTTAAGTGACGCTCACTGCTCACGCAATCCGAGCAATCGGCGGCCGTGCCGGATGCAGCGTGATTCCTTTGTCGTCCAGATCAACGCGCGCATCGGGGTAGGCGGCGAGGGCGGCTCCCAGCGCTTCGGTGAACCGCGGCTTGAACTGCCGGACGACTTTAAACCCGGCACCGAACTGCGCATGGATAGCTAGCCACGAAATCGGGGTTGGCTTCCCCAGCTGATGGCAGCGCCAGGCCAGCCAAACGTAGATATCCAGGGACATGCTCCGGTCCCGGAGCTGGCGGATCGCGGCTTCCAGCAGCGGTACTGGATGGTTCCGGAGCGCAGCAAAGAAGGCTTCGTCCAGCACGACTCGGTCTTCCCAAAGCAGCCCTTGGGCACTGTCCTCAGCGTGAAACCGAAGGCCGGAGCGAACGATCGCCCCGCGTTCGAAGCCGTCTGAGTCAGCATTCTCCCAGAAGAATTTCAGGCTGCAGGCCGATATCCTGGCCGCCTGCTCTCGCAAAGCGCTGACCGTCTCGCCGCCGATAGACAGCCCCATCCGTTCCATCCAATCCCGCATGGACCGGCCGAGTTCTACCTCTCGGCTGCGCACGCGGACGGCTTGGGTTTGCAGGTAGAGGAGAATCATGCGTGCCCGAGCTCCATAAGGAACGCCGAACAGCTTCAGTTTTCCGCCGTGTTTTAGTCGGCCGGGCTCCACCAGCAACGTGACTTTATGCCCTTTCTTCTCCCAGGGCTGGTCATCGGGCAGCCGTTTGTGCGGCAGCGCCGTCAGGCAGAAACCAGTGTATGAGACTCCAATGCGCTGCTCGTCAGCGGCGAGCACTTCCGCTGCAATGTCCACCAGAGGCTTGGCCCTGTCGTCCACCATTTCCCGAGCACGGTCCCGCCCATGAAGCAAAACGAGCTGGTGAACGTTGGAAGTGTCGCTACCCTCTGACAACGGGATCTCTCAAAGCAATGTTCCCGCACCCTGCCAATTGAAAAACCTCGTTGTCAACTGTGGGGTTAAGTGACAGGGCTATTAGAAAGCTATTTGTTTTAACTAGTAGTTTCGTCACTTCTCCCCACGGGATAACCGCGAGTCGCGTCACTTCTCCCCACGCCCTGCGTCACTTCTCCCCACGGGATAACTCGAAAGCGCTGTGGACTGCGATCAGGGCGTCACTTAACCCCACGGGATAAGTCGGTGGCCGAGTCGCCGCTCGTGACGGCCCCTAGTATCCCGCTCCCGTCAGGCGTGAACCACCCGGGCCATGCACTACGACGGAATCGGTTCGGCTCCCTCACTGAGGATCGAAAGGTAACCGTCGTAGGCATAGAACCTGTTGCGCTGGCGCCCGGTGATCTCACGAGCAATGCCAAGCCGCACCAGCGCGTCCAGCGCGGTGTTGACCGTCGCCGGCGAGAGCTTCGTAGCGGCAGTTACCATTTTCTGTGAGACCATCAGTCGAGACTTTAGATGTTCATACACCCGTAGCGCCGAGCCTGCGCGTTCTGCGGTGGCTTCGATCCTCTGCCGATCACCATCGAACAGTGTAAGGATCCGCCCAGCAGCGTCTACCGCCTGCGAGGCCGTGCTCTCGACGCCTGCGAGAAAGAATTCGAGCCATACTTCCCACGTGCCCCGTTCGCGCACTTCTTGAAGCAGCCGATAGTAATCGCTCCGGTTGGCTTTGAAATACAGGCTGAGATAGAGGAGCGGCTGCCGAAGAATGCCCTCGGCGCAGAGCATCAGCGTGATCAGCAGGCGCCCAACCCTTCCGTTGCCGTCCAGGAAGGGATGAATCGTCTCGAACTGCACGTGCACCAGCCCTGCCCGGATGAGCGGTGGAAGATCGGTGCTCTGGTCGTGAATGAACCGCTCCAGACCATCGAGGCAGGGCATGACTTCCTGCGGCGGAGGGGGCACGTACATGGCGTTGCCCGGTCTGGTGCCGCCAACCCAGTTCTGACTCCTCCGAAACTCGCCGGGCTGTTTGGTTGCCCCGCGGCCATCGCGAAGCAGGCGTTCGTGCAACTCTCGAATGAGGCGGAGCGACAGTGGTAGCGTCGCCAAGCGGTCAAGGCCATGTTGCATAGCGGCCACGTAGTTCGAAACCTCGAGCACTTCATCGAACCTGACTACGAGGTCCTCCCCTGCCTCCAACGCGAAAAGATCGGTCAGCGACGATTGCGTGCCCTCGATCTGGGAGGAAAGCAGCGCCTCCTTGCGGATATAGGCGTAAAGGAAGAGCTGCGGGTCAGGCAGGAGCTGAGTTAGTCCATCGAGGCGGCCGAGAGCTCGATCGGCGCGCCCCAGCAGGGGAAGTAGCGGGCGCAGCTCAAGCGGCGGCGTCGGGGGAAGCGGCGGCGGAACAAAGGCCCGCACTCTCTCGCCGGCGACGACACTTTCGATGAACCGTCCTAACCGAGCGGTATCAGGAGAAGCCGGATCGTAGGCCGAGGCTGTGGTCATAGCCTTATTTTAAGAGAAGCTCGCTTCTTAAAACAAGGCCGGGTGTTATTTTCAGGGTGCGGAATAGCAATTGGCTCGCCGTCTCCGAGACCGCGCGCGATCTGGCACTTCGGTGGAGCGGGGATGCTGCCACAAGTGCGGGCATCGGCGCGTGCCCGTCGTGAACCGGCGGTTGCGCGGGGCCGCGCCTCGGCGCCATCTCCTCAAGGGGTTCCTTAGAGGAACGCCGCCCCCGCGTGGTCCTTGAACGCCTCGGCGTCCGCGGCGCGGCGCCAGTCATTGCCGGTGTCAGCGCCGGGGCGCAGCAGTGCCAGGACCAAAAAGGGGGCGGCCAGATTTGCTGGATTCCCGTGTGGGGCCGGTTGCCGCCAGCAAAAAATGGGCGATATTGAACCCGGAATGAAGATATGGCGTCCTGGATAGTTGTCATTGCTAACGGAGCGTCTGCGGTTCTGGCCATGTTCACAGCGCTTGCATGGGTATGGTCTGCCCGCGCAAGAGTCCTCCATCAGCCTGGGAAGCGACTTCCGCTTCCGTCTTTGGGACACAGACGCATCGGGTGTGACGGAAGACCTCGTGGCGACTATGAAGCTTCAGACCTACTGGAGTAGGCGGGCTGCATATTCGGCTGCTGGTGCCGCGTCCTTCCAGGCAGTATCGGCAATTTTGTCGGCGATCACTCCACATTAGCGATGAGGGGTCATGCGGATGACTTCTGGAGCACTCCTCGCGACTGCAGCTCTTCCTCAAGAGCCCTACGACGCGCAGCCTTTTCAGGGCTCCATTCGGCTGTGCGGCGAGCATAGGAGAGCTCCTCCCATTCGGAGTACAATTCCGTGATTGTGCGCTCGTTCAGCGGCTTGCGATCGGCGGACAAGGGATCATGCACTCCGGTTCAGCCCATGCTTCGCGAACAGCAGGTTAATCGCCTCCTCCCCTAACGCCTGCGTCGAGGTATCGGAATCCAGCGCCAGTTGCCGGATCTGCTTCCAGGCAATCGGATCGAGATAGATCGACAGAACGCGCTTCCCTGCCCTGCTGGGCGGGCGGACCGTGACCGATTTCGGTGCTTCCGGAGGCGCCGCGGTGTCGGTGACCGGCGCCTCGGCGGTTTCTGCCTGTTTGACGGCGAATAAGCTGGGACGTTTGGGCATGTTGGTATGCGCACCTGTCAACGTGTGGTTATGCCGCCTTGCGGGCCTGTCTGCGTGTAGGCATGCCTACAATACCGCACAACCACTTGTAAAGATGATCGATTTCCTGTGCGGCCTTCCCGTTGGGCTCGAACTCCTGCGCCGTTCGTCCATCAATGACGCCATGCGCGAAGGCGGCGCGCTGGGTTAGGGAATGCGGGGCAACCTGGGCTCCCCGACGTGATAGCCCGTCTGCTGCTTCCTTGCCGATCGAGCTCCGAGGTGGCGCGGCGTTTAAAACCACATAGGCCGGCTTGGCCGCAGCCTTCGCCAGCATGAGCGTCGTCTCGATCGCCTCCAAGTCGAAAGCTGCTGGACGGCACGGGATCAACACCACGTCCGCAGCGCGCGCTGCCAGGGATGCGGTCTGATCAGCATTCGGAGCGGTGTCCAATATCAGGAACTCGGCGCCGTTCTCCTCAGCCGCCTTGATCAAGGCAGGAAGTCTGACGGCCTGACCGCTGATCACCTCGGGCGCATCGGCTTCTCGCCGGTCTCCCCAACTGGCCGCCGTGGCCTGGGGATCCAGGTCAATGATAGCGGTCGTTCTGCCGTCAGCGGCGGCCCGCGCCGCGAGATGGACGGCCAGTGTGGTCTTACCTGCCCCTCCCTTCTGGCTGATAAGTGCGACGATCTTCATGATGACATTCCCACAGGTGGACGCCTGGTTATACCCATATGCCAGCATGGCCGGGTGCCTTTATTGCCACACATCCACAAAACCACCTGCCCTCGCATCAGCATGTACTTACGTGGACATGGCCGCACGTCTACATGTGGTTATGTGGCGGTAGCAGGGAATCGGAGCTATGACCGGAAAAGAGCTTTGTGAGCGGCTTTCAGCGATCGGGATGCCGGCCGATTATTTCGCAGCTGCGACAGGGCAGAGCCTTGACGATTTGGGCGGCTGGCAATCGGCACCGATGTGGGCCGAGCGTGTTATCGAGGGCTACGAGATGGGCAACGTAGTGGCAAAAGCGCTCGCGTGCGTAGATGATCAAGACTGGAGCGACGCCAGCACGCAGGCGGCCATGTCAATTCTGGACAGCTATATGCAGCGCATCAGCGGCCAGCCGGTCGATGGATTAGGGTTTGTGGCATGTCCACGTCACATCATGCGGGCATGTCCACATAATCACTAGTCAGCAACCCACACCTCCACCACCTCCGGCGGGTCCACCGGCTGCCGGCCGTACCGCACCAGACCAGGCGGTAGCTGCGCCTGAACCTCCGCCAGCGTGTCGCCGATCAGCACGTAGGGCAGGGGGCTCTCAACCGCCAGTTGGGCGATAAACCGTCCCGGGTGCGCCGGGTGGTCGTACCAGATGACCCACGCCACGATGGGGTGATCCCGGCATGCATCCAGATGCAGCGCGCGGGCCATGGCGGCGTCGATCAGTTGGTGCGGGGTAGAGAGGGGCATGCCGTTAAGCTTACATCATGTTCTCTGTTTGTGCTAGACACGCGGCATGAGCGATCCCAAACTGCTTCCGGCATCGGCTGATGACCTCGCCAATGCCCTCGCCTACGCGCTGCGCTACAACGGTCGCAAGCGCGTGCATACGGGTGACGAGATGATGGCGCGGATCACGGCGGAACAGCTGATCGCGCACCTGGAGCAGGCCGGGTTCGTGGTGATGAAGAAGTCGCCTGCTCAGCCGCATTCCAATTCCGGGCACGGCAGGGCCCCGATGGAAGGCTGATGCCGTCACGCCGCTGAACGTCACGTCGTGTCGTGCGGCGTAAGCTGATTGCCCGCGTAGTCCCGTGGCCCCCCAGGTGATAGGTCGCGATCGGCTGGGTCGTGTTCCCACCCGCGTACACATTCAGCGTGTCCGTCGCCGCATCGAAGCCCGCGCTGATCGGGCTGGCAAAGGTCAAGGTATCCGAGTTCCCGATCAGATCGAGCATCGTGTTCGCGCCGGAGATGCCAGGCCTGGGCGGTGCAGGGTGATGCTGGTGCGTGCCGCTATCGCTGCGGGCGGCGGTCAAACAGTGACCCACGTCATACTTGTCACTCCCATCCTTCGGTATCCTGCCACTAATTCCCCTCGAACACCCGCACTGGATCGGAGGAGATCGCCGTGCACGCCGTCATCAGTCGCTTGGTCCTACATCTCGCTCTCGGTGCCGCCTTTGGCGCCGGTCAGCTCGTGTCCACCATGGCTGTGTCACATGCGTCTCTCGCCAGCGTCGATACGCTGATGCAGCCGAGCGCTTCCGCCAGCAAAACCGCATCACCAGCGCCCGTCGGCATCGGCTGGGGCTGAGGCGCCGGACTGCAACAAGGGGATCATCATGGCATTCCATATCTTCCTCGCCGCGCTAGTCGAGGCTCTGCTTATCACCGCCGTCGTCGAGACGGGGCTCCTGTCCAGGGAGCG
>DASQVN010000332.1:0-2977 GCA_035640755.1 Rhodopila sp. | reverse complement strand
ACTCCTGGGTGTGATGCTCGATGGCGGACTGGCGGCGATCCTTCGCGACGCGCTGCTCTGCCGCCTGCTGTTCGAGCTGCCGACGGGCGACCGCGGCGTCGCGGAGGACGGCGAGCGTCTTGGACATCATGCCGAGCTCGTCGTGGCGATCGGTGCCGGGGATCGGCGTGTCCAGCTCACCGTCGGCCAGGCGGTTTGTTGCCGCGGTGAGGGCAACGATGGGCCGACTGATGCCGCGGCCGATGTGCCAGACGGTGCCGCCCAGCATGACAGTGATGAGCAGGCCGACGCCGATGAGTCGCAACTCGAGCCGGTGCTGCATGACCTGCAGGTCGTCGATGTAGACGCCGGTGCCGATTACCCAGCCCCAGGGCGCGAAGCCCTTGACGTAGGAGGTCTTTGGCACCGGTGCCTGCGCGCCGGGGCGGAGCCAGAGATACCTGACCGTGCCGTCGCCACGCTGGCGCACGGCATCCACCATGGCGTTGAACAGGGCGAAGCCAGCCGGGTCCTTGAACTGGCCGAGGGCCTGGCCTTCCATTTCGGGCTTGAACGGATGCATGACCATGCGCGGGGTCATATCCGTGATGAAGATGTACTCCAGGCCCTGGTAGCGGATCGCACGGATGGCCGCGGCGGCTGCATCCTGAGCCTGCTTCGTGGTCATCCGGCCGGCGGCTTCCTCCTGCTGGAAGTGTTCGGCAATGCTGGCGGCGGACTGGACGATCGAGGTCAGCTGGGAGAGGCGGGCGTCGCGCATGTCGCGGGTCTGGATGACCAGGGCGACGCCGAGGAGGCCGATCAGCATCATGAGCGCCATGGCTGTGACCAGTTGCAGGCGGCGGTTGATCGTCCAGTGGCGTAGGTTGGCCGTCATCCTCAGGGCACCCGGTTGGTGGAAGTCAATCTGGTGCGTAATTGAAATGTGTCAAATGAGAGTTAAGGATAGTTGCGGCGCGATGTGCGGGGGGGTGTACGTGGCGTGATGGGTTGGGGGTGGAGGAGGGCGTTTTCCGCGCTGGAACGATGGTGCGTGGATGGCCGGGTCGAGCCCGGCCATGACGTAAACGCAACAGCGGCGGCAACATTCCTTCCGCGCGGTGCTCGTCCTGATGCGTATGGGACCGAGCGCGGCTATGAGCGACAGATGAGGGGCGGGACGGGCTGGCTTCAGGAAAACGGCGCCGGCTTTGCTTCACGCAACGGCGTGTTCGTGTCCGCCAGTTCGCGCAACAGCCTGGACGGCGCCCAGCGGTTGCCGTACTGCTGATGCCAGGCAGCTATCTGGTTGTAGACGTTGCGCACGCCGATGCCGTCGGCCCAGTACATCAGGCCGCCGCGGTAGCGGGGGAAGCCGAAGCCGTGCAGCCACATGACGTCGATGTCGCTGGCGCGGTAGGCCTTGCCTTCCTCCAGGATCTTGCAGGCTTCGTTGACCGAGCTGAACAGCAGGCGGTGGAGGATTTCGGTGTCTGTGAAGGTCTTCTGGGGGACGCCCATCTCGGCGGCGACCTGCTTGATGATGGCGGCGACCTCGGGGTCCGGGTGGGGGGTGCGGTCGCCCTTCTCGTAGCGGTACCAGCCGGCGCCGGTCTTCTGGCCGTAGCGGCCGATTTCGACCAATTTGTCCGCGATCGGCAGCTTTCGGTAGTTCGGGTCGGCCGCCGCTCGGCGTTTGCGGCCCTCGGCGCCGATGTCGAGGCCGGCGAGGTCACCCACGGCGAAGGGACCCATCGGGTAGCCGAAATCGACCATCACCTTGTCCACCTGCTCGGGCAGGCAGCCTTCCTCCAGCAGGATGACCATTTCGGTGTTGAAGGGGGCGCGGGAACGGTTGGCGACGAAACCATCGGTGTTGCCGGCCATGGCCGAGATCTTGCCGATCTTGCGGCCCAGGGCCATGGCGGTGGCGAGGGTTTCGAAGGAGGCCTTGGACGGGCGGACGACCTCCAGCAGCTTCATGACGTTGGCGGGGGAGAAGAAGTGGGTGCCGACGACGTCCTGCGGGCGTTTCGTCGCGGCGGCGAGTTCATCCATGTCGAGCGCCGAGGTGTTGGAGAACATGAGGGCGCCTGGGGGGAGGATCTCGTCGAGCTTGGCGAAGATCGGCTTCTTCACGTCCATGCGTTCGAACACCGCCTCGATCACCACGTCGGCGTCGCTGATGTCGTCGTAGCCGGCGACGGGGTGGATGCGGGCGAGGCGGCGTTCCATTTCGTCCTGGGCCAGGCTGCCGCGCTTGACCGACGTGGCATAGTTGTTGCGGATACGCTCCATGCCGCGGTCGAGCGCTTCCTTGCTCGCGTCCATGATCTTCACGTCGTAGCCATGGTCGGCAAAGGACATGGCGATGCCGCCGCCCATGGTGCCGGCGCCGATGACGGCGGGGCGGCGCCACTCCTTCGGCTGAGTGCCTGGGGGCATATCGGGGAGCTTGGCGACCTCGCGTTCGGCGAAGAACGCGTAGCGGAGGGCCTTTGCCTCATCGGCATTTTCGAGTTCGGCGAAGAGTTCGGATTCGCGGCGGATGCCTTCGTCAAAGGGCAGCGTGACGGCGGCCTCGACAGCGGCGATGCAGTGGTACGGGGCCTTCTGGTTGCGGGCCTTGCGGGCGATCGATTTGCGGATGGCGTCGAAGGCTGCGGGGTCGGGCTTGACGTCGCGGTCGCGGACGCGGGGGAGCGGGCGGATGTCGGCGATCTTGCGGGCATAGGCGATCGCGGAGGCGCGGAGGTTGGCGTTTTCCGGCAGGACTTCGTCGATGATGCCGAGGTTCGCGGCCTCGGGTGCGGGGACGTGGCGGCCGGAGGTGATCATTTCGAGGGCGGCCGGCACACCGGCGAGGCGCGGCAGGCGCTGGGTGCCGCCGCCGCCCGGGAGGATGCCGATCAGCACCTCGGGCAGGCCGACCTTCGCCGAGGGGACGGCGATGCGGTAATGGCAGGCCATGGCGTTTTCCAGGCCGCCGCCGAGGGCG
>DASQVN010000331.1:0-2307 GCA_035640755.1 Rhodopila sp. | reverse complement strand
CGCGGTCGGCTTCACCGACGGAGCCCGCGCGATCGGTCCTGCTCGGCTCATGCGCCTGGCCTTATCCTATGCGCGTGGGTTCGGGGCGCGTGTCATCCAGCACCCGGAGGAGCCGAGCCTTGCCGCGGATGGTGCGGCGACAGAGAGTGAACGGGCGACGCGGTTGGGCCTGCCCGCCATTCCCGCGGCGGCCGAGGCGATAATGGTCGCGCGCGACATCCGCCTCGCCGCGTTGACCGGCGGAGCGGTGCACTTCGCGCATGTCTCGACGGCCGAGGCGCTGGAGCTGATCCGCCGGGCCAAGGCTGATGGCATTGCCGTGACATGTGACACGGCCCCGCCCTATTTCGATTTGAACGAGACGGCGATCGGCGATTTTCGCACATATCTGAAGCTGTCTCCGCCGCTCAGGAAAGAGCAGGACCGGCAGGCCGTACTCGCGGCGCTGGCGGACGGCACGATCGACGCCATCGCGTCAGACCACCAGCCGCGCGATCCGGATGACAAGCGGCTGCCGTTCGCGCAGGCCTCGGCCGGCGGAGCCGGGCTGGGCACGCTGCTGGCGATTACACTGGCGCATGTCCATAATGGCGCCCTCTCCCTGCCGGCCGCAATCGAGCTCCTGACCAGCCGGCCTGCTGCGTTGCTGGGGATCACGCCAGGACGGATTGCGCGGGGCGCGCCGGCTGATCTGTGCCTGTTCCATCCGGAGCGGATCTGGAAGGTCGAGGCCGGCAAGCTGGCCGGGAAGGCGCAGAATACGCCTTTCGACGGGCGCGCGCTGGAGGGGATGGTGCTGGGTACCTGGAAGCAGGGCCGGCGTGTCTTCGGCTGACGCCGGACGGCGCCGCCGATGGCCTCCCTGGCTTGCCGGCATCATGCTGCCGGCTGTTCTGTCCGCTTGCGCAACGCAGAACCGGCCCGAGTGCGCCGCGGGCACGCCGGCTCTGGTGTTTCATCTGTATTTCGGCAAGTCGATTCCCGGGCGCGCCGAGCTGGCCGAACGCGAGTGGCAATCGTTCCTGGAGGCTTCAGTCACCCCGGCCCTTCCCGGCGGCTACACGGTCCTGGAAGCCGAGGGAGCCTGGATGAGCCCGCACTCACACCGGACGATCCGGGAGCATACCAAGGTCCTGGTCGTGGCGCTGCCGGACTCGTCCGAAAGCTGGACCGCGGTCAACCAGGTGCGTGCGTCCTATCAGGCGAAGTTCCGCCAGCAACTGGTCGGGCTGATCGCCAGTAAGGGGTGCGCCGACTTCTGATAATACCCGCCGGCTCGGCGGACGATGCCGCCGAGCCGGACAATTTCGTTACTTGATGACGATTTCAACCCGGCGATTCTGTGGCTCACGCACGCCTGGGCCGGTCGGCACCAGAAGATGCGTGTCGCCGAAGCCTTGAACGGCGATTGCGTCCTTCGGCACGCCATCCTTCACAAGTTCCGCCGCAACGACCTGTGCACGACGGATCGACAGGCTGTGGTTGTACTTCGGCGTACCGGACGTGTCCGTGTAGCCACTGACTTCAATGCGAGTGTATTGCACCTTGGCGGCGTTGGCAGCGGCCTCGGCCACGATCTGGCGGGCGCGGTCCGTCAGGGTCGCCTTGTCCCAGTCGAAGAATACCAGGTAGGAGCGCGACGCGGGGGCCGGCACCGCGGCTATGGGAGCGGCGGGCGCGGGCGACGCAGCGGCGCGCGCGCCGAATGCGTAGCGGACCCCGACGAGGACCGAATGGTTGAAGTCGTTGCCGAGACGCACCCCGTCGTATTTACGGTCGGTGCTCATGCCGAGGAACCGGTACTCGGCAGTCAGGGCAAGCCCGGGCACGGCGGCCAGCGGGAGTGCGGCACCGACGATGGCCTGATAGGCGAATGCGCCTTTGGTCTGCCAGCCGGAGCCGCCGGCGAGGTTCAATTGCTCACGCGCCCACTGGTAGCCCACGCCGAGACCGACATAGGGCGTGACCGGCAGGGCGAAGCCGTTGAAGTCGTAGAAGACGTTCACCATCGGCCCGAACTTCTGCTCGGAACCGCTGAGTGAAACGCTGCCGCCCGGACCAGAGAGCCTGTCGTAGCCGTTGTAGCGATAGCCGAGTTCCACTTCGGCGCGCAGCCCGTTGCCATAGCCCCAGCCGATGCTGGTCAGTCCGACGGCGCCGGCCTTCGTTTGCAGGTCAAGGTCCACCCCCGGAAAGCCATCCAGCCGCGCAGACTCCTTCTGCATGATGTTCACGCCGCCGCCGAGGGTGACATACAGTCCGTTGACAGACTGCGCCTGCGCCGCGGCGGCGGCCAGACAAGCGCCG
>DASQVN010000330.1:0-3247 GCA_035640755.1 Rhodopila sp. | reverse complement strand
GCTGATCGTTGCGGATGAGCCCGTGTCGATGGTGGATGCTTCGCTCCGGGTAACGATCCTGGGCAGCCTGCGCCGGCTGCATGAGGAGATGCGCATCTCCATCCTGTATATTACCCATGATCTTGCCACCGCCTATCAGGTCGCGGACTCGATTATCGTGCTGTATCGCGCCGCGGTCGCCGAAGCGGGCGGCATCGAGCGCGTGGTGAGCGCGCCGCAGCATCCGTACACGCAGTTGCTGATCCGCTCGATTCCACGTGTCAGCACAGAGCGGGATTGGGTTGGCGAGACACGGCAGTCCGGCCGAGCGGGCGCTGCTACGGGCTGCAGGTTCGCGGAACGGTGCCCTGCCGCGATGGAGCGGTGTGCCTGGGGTGCGCCCCCGCTGTTCCGCACGGCATCGGATCATGCGGCAGCATGTTTCCTTCATGAAACGGATGCGGGTGGTCTTGCAGGTGATCTTGACCCGGTTTTGGCTGAGGATAACACCGACGGTCCCGTGCGTTGATGGCTTGCCGCCGGTTCGGCATGGCGGCGGCCGATGCCATTGCCATGGCGGGGCCTGGACTGAATGACGTCCCGCGCAGCGAACAGGAGAGCAGGTTTGCCCATCCCATCCGGCCAGAGTCTCCATGAGGGCCGCGACCGTCCCGTCGTGCCGAACCGGACGGCCCTGCTGATCGTGGATGTTCAATACGGCACCTATGATCCGGGCGAGCCGCAGGAGCGTCCCGAGTTCCACGCCGCCGTGCGCACGCGGGTGCTGCCGAACCTGGTCCGGCTCGTCGCTGGGTGTCGAGCAAGACAGCTTGAGATCGTCTATACCGTGATCGAGAACCTGACTGCGGACGGAAGGGACCGCAGCCTGGACTACAAGCTGTCCGGAATCTCCGTCGCCAAGGGATCGCGCGACGCGCGGGTGCTGGATGAGATTGCGCCGGCGGCGGACGACATCGTCCTGCCGAAGACATCATCGTCCGTGTTCAACTCCACCAACCTGGCGTATCTGCTGCGCAACATCGGCATCCGGGACGTGTTCGTCGCCGGGTTCCTGACCGACCAATGCATCGACCACACGGTCAAGGACGGCGCCGACCGCGGCTTCTACATGACCTGCGTCCATGACGCGTGCATGGCGGAGACCGAGGCGCGGCATGAAGCGGCACTGAGCTGTTTCCAGGGTTATTGCCGCATGCTGAGCACAGACCAGGCATTACAGCTGATCCATCCGGCTCAATAAACCTCGGCATACCGCGCGCACAGTTCGGACGGATCGAGCGCCCTCACCTGGGCGAGTTCGGCACGCTTGTGGCGCAGGTAGGCATCCAGGTGCACCGGGCCGAACCATGCGCGCACCGGCGCGCTGGCCGCCAGCGCGTCGAGCGCGTCGGACAGGGTGCGCGGCAGGGACGGGGTATCGGTGGGCAAGGGCAGGCCGCGGCGCAGCCCATCGACGCCGGCGTGCACGACCGCGCCCAGCGCGAGATAGGGGCTGGCCGCGGCGTCCGTCGGCCGGAATTCCACATTGAACTGGGATGCCTTCTCCTCCTCGGTTCCGGCGGCGAAGGTGGGGCAGATGCGCAGGCTTGCGCCGCGATCCTGCGGGACCAGATCGATGACCGTCGGCGCCCAACGGTTGGGCGTGAGCCGCAGGTAGGAGACCGGCGAAGGCGCGGTGACGGCGCAGATGGCGTGCAGATGATGCAGCACGCCGGCCAGGAAGTGCCGCGCGGGTGGGCTCAGGCCCATCGGCGCTCCGGCTTCATAGGTCACCGGACAGCCGGCGGCGTCGTGCAGGCTCATGTGGACGTGGACGCCGTTGCCCACGCCGTCGGGGTTGGGCATGGGGGAGAAGATCGCGCGATGGCCGAGCCGGTGCGCTGTGGCGCGGGCCATTTCGCGCGTGATCACCGCGTGGTCGGCGGCTGTAAGCGCCGGGGCGGGCGCGACCGTGACCTCGAACTGGCGGGCACCGTACTCCGCCAGGAAGGAGTCCGGCGTGACACCGGCGGCGCGCAGGGCCGCCATGAACACTTGGCCGAACGGGGCGGCGCGGCGGAACGCCCCCAGCGCGTAGGCATCGCCCGGACGCTCGGGAGTGCCCGTATATACAAACTCCTGCTCGAACGCCGCTTGCAGGCGCAGGCCGGCGACCGCCTGCAGTTCGGCCAGCGCGCGGCGCAGGAAGTCGCGCGGGCAGCATTCCCAGGCGGCGCCCTCGGTCGTGCGGATGTCGCCCAGGAAGAAATGTTCCGGAGGCTGATCGTCGCCGAACGAGACACGGACCTCGGCGGCGGGATCGGGGATGATCATCAGGTCGCCGGCGGTGCCGAACGGCGTGTCCCAGATCGGCCCGAAGGCGGACATCATGGTGTTGCTGTGCGTCCAGCCGATGCCCTTGCGCAGCCTGGCCGGCAACGCCCGCAACGGGAATCCCTTGCCGCGGGCATGGCCGGACATGTCGCATGTCGCAACGAATACGAGTTCTTCGCCCGTCATCATCGAACGCTCCCCTTGTGCGGGTTGGCTGCGGAACAGCGGACCGGCCGGCACGATACGCGTGGCGGGGGAGGCGGCAAAGCGCATGTTCCGCGCTCCCGCGATCTGCTGTCTTGATTTGTCGAGCAGATTCACGCTCCCGCGCGTTCCGCGCTCCCGCGATCTGCTCTTGATTTGTCGAGCAGATTCATGCTCCCGCACGTTCCGCGCTGCCGCAATCTGTTCTACCCTGCGCGCTGGATTGAGGAGGAACGCGAATGGCGCCACGCGTGGATCGTGTCGAGAGCGGCGACAGGCTGCCTGCGTCTACCAGCGTGGTGATCGTCGGCGGCGGCATCGTCGGCGCCTCCGCCGCGCTGTTCCTCTCGCTGCGAGGCGTGCCGACGGTGTTGTGCGAGAAGGGGCACATCGGCGGCGAGCAATCGAGCCGCAACTGGGGCTGGTGCCGCAAGATGGGCCGCGACCCGCGCGAGCTGCCGCTGGCCATCGAGGCGCTGCGCCTGTGGGAGGACATGAACCGCCTGACCGGTGCGGAGACCGGCTACCGGCGGTCGGGGATCATGTACCTGTGCGACACGCCGGAAGAGCTGGCCCGCTACGAAGCATGGATGGAGCACGCACGAAACTACCAGCTCGATACGAAAATCATCGGCAGCGCCGAGGTGTCCGCCCTGATGCCGGGCGCATCGCGGACATGGGCCGGCGCGCTTCATACACCCAGTGACGGCAAGGCGGAGCCGCAGATGGG
>DASQVN010000329.1:0-6377 GCA_035640755.1 Rhodopila sp. | reverse complement strand
GTTGGCCGGGATGCAAGGAAATAGCATTCAGATGTCTGTAAAATCGGGACGAAGCCGGGATCAGTGGTCGATTTGTTGAGCGGATTGGACGAGCGTCCCCGCGGTGTCCGCTTGCGTCATGACGGTGGGCGCACGGGCTTGCCCATGCAACGGCGGCAAGTTGTGGATAGCGGCCCTTCGGGCGCTTGACGAGGGGGCCGCTGTGGCGAGGAGTGCCATTGTGGCGGCTGGGGGTACTGTGTCGGTCCGTGCGAGATGGATCGAGTCTATTGCGCGAAAAGAGCGGTCGCCTCGGACGGCGTCACGCGGCCGTCATACAGGGCTCGGCCGATGATGGCGCCCTCGATCCGGGTGCCGGCGGCGGCATCGCGCAGCGCGATCAGGTCCTGCAGCGAGCCGACACCGCCCGAGGCGATCACCGGCGTGGTCAGGCGTCGCGCCAGGGCGACGGTCTGGTCAAGATTGAGGCCGGTCAGCATGCCGTCGCGCCCGATATCGGTGTAGATGATCGTTGCGACGCCGGCATCCTCGAACCGGAGCCCGAGTTCGGCGGCGGACATGGATGAGGTTTCGGCCCAGCCCTCCGTGGCGACGAAGCCGCCGCGCGCGTCGATGTCGACGGCGATGCGGCCGGGAAAGGTCTTGCAGGCCTCCAGGACCAGGGCGGGGTTCTTGGCGGCAGCGCTGCCCAGGATGACGCGGGTGATGCCGGCCTCCAGCCAAGCGGCGATGCCGGCCATGTCGCGGATACCGCCGCCGAGTTGCACGGGGATGGTTACGCTGGAAAGGATCGCGCGCACCGCGTCGGCGTTGACCGGGCGGCCAGCAAAGGCGCCGTTCAGGTCGACCACGTGCAGCCAGGTGAAGCCGGCCTGTTGCCATGTGCGGGCCTGCGCGCCGGGATCGGCCGAATAGACCGTTGCCTGATCCATCTCCCCGCGGCGCAGGCGGACACACTGGCCGTCCTTCAGGTCGATGGCGGGGTAGAGCGTCAGGCGGGTCATTGGCCGCTAGCCCCCTTCGGTGGGCGCAGACGCTTATAGAAGAAGTACCCAGCGACGGACCGGCCGCGTACGAAGGCATATTCCGGATGCTCGCCCCACTTGGTGTAACCCATGACCTGGTACAGGCGGATGGCGGCCGTCTGGGTTTCCCGCACATCGAGGTTCAGGATGTGATATCCAAGCTCCTTGGCGCGCTCCTCGACGGCGTCCGTCAACTTGCGGGCGAGGCCATGGCCGCGCGCGTAGGGCGCGATGTAGGAGTGCATCAGGGTGGCGGCGAAGGCCTGCGCCTCGTTGTTGCGGGGCGGGCGGACCAGGATGGCGGAACCGACGATTTCGCCGTTCAGGCGGGCGACGAACAACTCCCGTTCCGGCACCAGCAGGACGCCACGGAAATAGGTCTCGAGCGCACGCCGGCCGGGCGGATTGACCCAGCCGAAGCCGCCGCCGTCAATGATCGCGGCATCGGTGGCCTCGCACAGCGCGTGCAGGTCGTGGTCAGTGAACTCCTTCAGCCGTTCGACCAGAAGTTCGGGTTCCCGGATGCTGCCGGACATGGTCAGGGGGTCCAGCGGAGGAAGTTGGTCAGGATGCGGATGCCGACATCCTGGCTCTTTTCGACGTGGAACTGGGTACCGGCGCGGTTGCCGGTCACGACGATCGACGGCACGGTGCCGCCGTAGTCGGTGGTGGCGACGGTCTGCGCCGGGTCGCCGTCCCGCAATGCGTAGCTGTGCACGAAATACACGTGATCACCAGGTTCGAGGCCATCGAGCAAGGGGTGGGCGCCGGGGGTGAAGGACAGGCCGTTCCAGCCCATCTGCGGCAGGCGCAGGCCCGGCACCTCCATCTCGGCCACGTCGCCCTTGATCCAGCCGAAGCCCGGCGTCACCGCGTGTTCCAGCCCCCGCTGAGCCATCAACTGCATGCCGACGCAGATGCCAAGGAACGGCGTGCCCTGGCCGGTTGCCGTCAGGATGGCCTGGCGCAGGCCGGGAATGGCGTCGAGGCCGGCGGCGCAATCGGCGAAGGCCCCCTGCCCCGGCAGCACGATGCGATCGGCATGGCGAACCGCGTCGGGATCGGATGTCACCGCCACGTTGGCCGGCACGCCACCCCGTTCCGCGGCGAGCGCCAGGGCGCGCGACGCCGAGGCCAAGTTGCCGCTGCCGTAGTCCACGACGACGACCTGCATCAAGCGACCTCCATTACACCACATTGGGCCGGAAGCGTTCGCCCAGTTCCGGGCGGTGGGTCAGCAGGCGGAGCCAAGCCTCGTCCCGGTCGCGTCCGGCCAGCACGTGCAGCAGCAGGTAGCCGCGCTGCTCCAGCGCCCAGCGGCGCAGGTCGAAGCCGGTGAGCCCGAGGATCACGGCGAGGCCGCAGCCCAGAATCGGGCCGACCGAGGGCGGGGTCAGAAGCACGATCAGCACATAGGCGGCCAGGCTGACCACCGCTGCGGTCCAGGCCCGATGGGCCGCGAGCCAGACCGGCCCAAGGATGAACGCGCCCCAGGAAAACCCTTCCCGCACCAGGACGGGCTCCGCGTCGTGCTTCAACAGCGCGGTATAGAGCTTCACAGCGCCCCCTCGGGAAAGCGTTTCATAGCGCCCCCTTGGTCGACGGAATCGCATCGCCGATGCGCGGGTCCGGTTCGACGGCCACGCGCAGGGCGCGCGCGGCGGCCTTGAACGACGCCTCGGCCACGTGGTGCGCATTGCGCCCGGCGCGCTGGATGACATGCAATGTAATCAGCGCGTTGAAGGCCAGGGCGCGGAAGAATTCCTCAAACAGTTCGGTGTCCATCTCACCGATCTTGGGGCGCTCGAAGGTCACGTTCCAGGCCAGGTAGGGGCGGCCGGAGATATCGACGGCGGCTTCCACCAGCGCCTCATCCATCGGCAGCAAGGCTTGACCGAAGCGCCGGATGCCGCGCTTATCGCCGA
Source organism: Rhodopila sp. (assembly GCA_035640755.1). Taxonomy (GTDB): domain Bacteria; phylum Pseudomonadota; class Alphaproteobacteria; order Acetobacterales; family Acetobacteraceae; genus Rhodopila. The sequence goes on along the minus strand of DASQVN010000329.1, from coordinate 3,427 downwards.
GGGCGCGGGCGAACGCGGTGCCGAGCACGATGCCGACATCCTCGGTTGTATGGTGGGAGTCGATATGCAGGTCCCCCTTGGCCTGGATGGTCAGGTCGAACAGGGAATGGCGCGCCAGGGCGGTGAGCATATGGTCGAGGAAGCCGATGCCGGTCGCGATGTCGGCCTGCCCTGTCCCGTCCAGGTTCAGGGACAGGGTGATGTCGGTCTCGGACGTGACGCGGGTGATCGTCGCTGCGCGGGCCATCATGGCCGTCCACTACAGCGCCCGGCGCGCGCGGTCCAGCGGCAAGGCGATGGGCCGGCCGTTTCGAAGAGGAGTTATTTATGATTCCGGCGCAGGGGCCGCTCTCTGACCTGCTGTCGGCGCCGCTGCGGACTGGGCGCGTCGTCTGGATCGGGCGGCGGCCGGCGCGGCGCATGCCGATGGAGCGGCTGGAGCAAGCCATGCTCGATCCGTTGACTGGGCTGGAGGGAGATCACTACGGCAACCGCGGCACCCGGTCGCGGCAGGTGACGTTGATCGGGGAGGAAGCGCTGGCGGCGATCGCGGCCTTTGTCGGGTGGGAGGCGATTCCGCCCCAACTGCTGCGCCGCAACATCGTCATCGTCGGCATCAACCCGTACGCCCTCAAGGCGCATACCGTCCGGCTGGGGGAGGCGGTCCTTGCCGTGACCGGGGAATGTCAGCCGTGTTCCCGTATGGAAGAGGTCCTGGGTCCCGGCGGCTACAATGCCGTGCGGGGCCATGGCGGACTGACGGCGCGGATCGTGACCGGCGGGACGATGCGGGTCGGCGATCCGGTCGAGCGCCTGGGGCTTTCGGAGTGATCCGGAATGGATCTGTCTGCGGCCACTGACGTACTGGTGACGCTGCTGGCCGCCGCACTCGGCGCTGCGATCGGCGCGGAGCGGGAGTGGCGCCGGCACCCTGGTGGCCTGCGCTCCTGCGCGTTGGTGTCGGCTGCCGCCTGCGTGTTTGCGCGGGTGGCGGTCGAGTTCGGCGGCACCAATCCGGGGGCGGCACTCGGGGCGATCGCGACCGGGGTCGGCTTTCTTGGCGCGGGCGTAATCCTGCGGCAGAGCGGGCAGGTCCGCGGGCTGTCGACCGCGGCGACGTTCTGGGCCGTTGCCGCCATCGGCGCGTCGGCCGGTGTCCTGCGCTACGGGCTGGCGCTTACGCTGACCATTCTCGTGTTCTTTGCCCATGTCGGGCTGCGGCCGCTATCGAACTGGATCGAGCGGCGGGCCCCGCCGGAGAGCGGGGGGCCATCGTGAGGCTTGATCAGACGAGCCCCTTAAGGCGCAGCAGGCCGAAGGCGGAGATCGTCATGGCCTCCCTGATGGTGCCGTCGCGGATCATCGTCTCGAACACTGCCAGCGGGACGTCGCGGCAGATCATGTCCTGCTCGGTTGCTTCGCGGTCGGGTGCGCCCTGGGTCAGGTCGGTGGCCAGAAAGACATGGCCCTGCTGGGTGCAGTAGCCTGGGCCCTGGAAGATCGTGCCGGCGTGCAGCATCGTGCCGGCACGCAGGCCGGTTTCCTCGCGCAGCTCGGCTGCCGCGAGCGCGGCGGGATCGATGCCCGGTGTCTGCTCCCACATGCCCATCGGGAATTCCCACATGCGGGTCTGCACGGGGTAGCGGTACTGCTCGACCAGGGTGAGCCTGCCGTCCTGCCAGGGCACGACCACGACGAAGTCTGAGCGCTCCACGACCCCATACAGCCCATCGGAGCCGTCCGGATGACGGATTTTGTCCTCCCTGACCCGCGTCCAGCGGTTCTCGTAAGCGATGCGGCTGGAAAGGGTCTGAAACGGGCTGGTCATAGCGGAGCGGCTGCCTGGGACTGTGGATACGCGCACACCGGATAGCACACGGGCGGGGTCCGAGCAGGCAACAATCAGCAGTCTGACCGGCGTTCCGCATCATGCCCATCCGTCGCAGCGGGAATCATCCATTGATTGTGAAGACTATTGCATGCCCCCTTTGCTGCCCTGCGCTTTTACCAGTGTCATGGTTTTGCAATACAGATAGGATGGTACGTCAAGCAGGGGCGCCATGGCACAGATCGAGGACATGTTGAAGGGTAACCTGCTGTTCGCGGCAGGCATCGGCATGATCGCTCTTGTGCTGCCGCGGGTGCTGCCGGCCTTGCCGCCCGCCGTGCGCTCGACCGTGAAGAGCGGCCTTTCGCTGTTCATGGAAGCGGAATCGGAGGCCGAAGGCGACATCATCGATCGCCTGGCGGAGAGCGCCTTGAAGAATGTGCTGCGAGGTCTCTCAGGCGCTGGTTCCGAAAGCGACCGGCATACCGCAGCGCAGACCGCGGTCGAGAATTTCAAGCACACGGCCCGCAGACGCGCCGCACGCTATGCGCATAGCGAAAGCGACCGGTCGGCACGGTACCAGCGGCATGTCGCCGTGCTGCGCCATGCGCTCAGGCAGGAACGGGCAAGCCGGCACGGTGTGCACACCGACGCGCTGGGCCGTCTTCTGGACAGCTTGGACAAGACATGATCGCGGGGCATTACTCTGAAGGAGGATCAACTTGGCCCTACTCGATGATCTGGCAAAAGGCGGTACCCCGACGGGGCTTGCGGTGGGCATCGGCGCGGCGTTGCTGACGCCCGTGCTGCTGCCGGCGGTGTCATCGGTGCTGCGGCCGGCCACCAAGGCGGTGATGCGCACGGGGATCACCCTGTATCGCCAGACGGTGGAGCCGCTGGCTGCGGCGGTCGGCAACCTGGTGACCGAGGCGCAGCTGGAACTGGCTGCTTCATCGGGTGCACGCGCGGCCGAACCCGAGACCAAGGCCTCGGACGACGTGGCGGGCCAGCCGCACAGACGCCGCGGCTCGCCGCGCTAGACGCTGCGCCGCGCATACCACCAAGACGGGCACAACACCAAGAACAGGGGATAATCCATGGCTCTCGAGGATATTTTCAAAGGCGGCAATCTCGTCACCGGCCTTGCGATCGGCGTTGGCAGCGCGATCGTCGCGCCAGTGGTCGTGCCGGCGCTTGGCGGCCTGCTGCGGCCTGCCGCGAAGGCCGTGGTCAAGGGCGGCCTCGTCGCCTACGACTGGGGCCGCCAGGCGGCGGCGCAGGTCGGCGAGGCGGCGAGTGATATGGTCGCGGAGGCTCGTGTGGGTACCCAGCACGCTGGCGAAGCGGCTCCGGCCGGGGCAGGACAGAAGCCTGGGGAAGCCGCCGCTGTCTGACGGCCATCCCGGCATGGCGACACTGGCTGCGCCGAACCACTGAGCCTACGAACGTCATTTCCATCCGCCACACGAGGCTGCCGTGTCCTATCTTGACGCGCTGGCAGAGCCGTGTGCCATGTCCGAGGAAACCTTCTCGGACACACGGCAGGCCACTGTCGATACGGCGCATATCGTCACCGCCGTGCATGCGTGTGTGCCGGGC
>DASQVN010000328.1:0-2718 GCA_035640755.1 Rhodopila sp. | reverse complement strand
TACCAGGTCCGCGCGCATCATTCCGCAGGCGGCAGGCGGTTGTCCCAGCCGGCCAGGATCGCTTCCCGCGCCTCCTCATCCCTGAGGACGAAGATGATGGTCAGGGCATCGGCGGGGCGGAGCGGGCCGAGGCGGTCGGGCCACTCCACCAGCACGATGCCGTCGCGCGCGTCGTCCCAGTCCAGCTCGGTCAGATCGCCGGGGCCGTCGAGGCGCCAGAGGTCGTAGTGGAACACCGCGCCGATCGGGGTGTCGTAGGTCTGGACCAAGGTGAAGGAGGGGCTCGGCACCTCCAGCGCCGGGTCGCCGGCGGCGGCGTGCAGGAAGGCGCGGGCGAAGGCGGTCTTGCCAGCGCCGAGGGCCCCCTCCAGCAGGATGGCGTCGCCGGGGCGGGCGAGCGCGGCCAGCCTGGCGGCCAGCGCCTCGGTCGCGGCGAGATCGGGAAGGGCGATGGTGCGGGGCATCGGCGGCACTTTGCCGCGGTGTGAAGGGCGGGACAACCGCGATCGGACGACGATCCGGACTGCACGGTTCGTGTTTGTCCGTGGCCGGTCGCATGGTAGAGGACGGCGCACTGCGTGATCCCCCCTTAGCATTTGCCCCCTGGAATTGGACATGAACCAGCACAGCCCCGCCGCCAGCGCCCAGCGCTTTTTCTCCGCCCCCCTGGCGGACACCGACCCGGAACTCGCCGCGGCGATCCGGGCGGAACTGCACCGCCAGCAGGACGGGATCGAGCTGATCGCGTCCGAGAACATCGTCTCGGCCGCGGTGCTGGAAGCGCAGGGTTCGGTCCTGACCAACAAGTATGCCGAGGGCTATCCGGGCCGGCGCTACTACGGCGGGTGCATCCATGTGGATGTGGCGGAAACGCTGGCGATCGAGCGGGCGAAGCAGCTGTTCAATTGCGCCTTCGCCAACGTGCAGCCGCACTCGGGCGCGCAGGCGAACCAGGCGGTGTTCCTGGCGCTGGTGCAGCCGGGCGATACGATCCTGGGCATGAGCCTGGCGGCGGGCGGGCACCTGACGCATGGCGCGGCGCCGAACCTCTCGGGCAAGTGGTTCCGCGCTGTACAGTACGGCGTGCGCAAGGAGGACGGGCTGCTGGACTATGAGGAGCTGGAGCGGCTCGCCCGGACCGAGAAGCCGAAGCTGATCATCGCCGGCGGCTCGGCCTATCCGCGGTTCATCGACTTCGCCCGCATCCGCCGCGTGGCGGATGAGGTGGGCGCGTATTTCATGGTGGACATGGCGCATTTCGCCGGGCTGGTGGCGGCGGAGCTGTTCCCGAGCCCCCTGCCCCATGCGCATGTGGTGACCACGACGACGCACAAGACCCTGCGCGGGCCGCGCGGCGGGATGATCCTGTCGAATGATGCCGAGCTGGGGAAGAAGATCAACTCGGCGGTGTTCCCGGGGCTGCAGGGCGGGCCGCTGATGCACGTGATCGCCGGCAAGGCGGCGGCGTTCAATGAGGCGCTGAAGCCGGAATTCCGGGTCTACCAGAAGGCGGTGCAGGACAATGCCCGGGTGCTGGCCGAGACGCTGAAGAGCCGGGGGCTCGATATCGTCTCGGGCGGGACGGACAGCCACCTGATGCTGGTCGACCTGCGGCCCAAGCGCGTCACCGGCAAGGCTGCCGAGGCCAGCCTGGAGCGGGCGCACATGACGGCGAACAAGAACGCGATCCCGTTCGACCCGGAGAAGCCGGCGGTGACCTCGGGCATCCGGCTTGGCTCTCCGGCGGCGACGACGCGCGGGTTCGGTGCGGCCGAGTTCCGCCAGATCGGCGAGATGATCGACGAGGTGCTGGAGGGGCTGGCGCGCTCGAACGACGGCAGCAACGACGCGGCGGAGGCGGCTGTGGGGGCGCAGGTGCGGGCGTTGTGCGCGCGGTTCCCGCTGTACCCGGTGCGGTGAGCCGGTTATGCGCTGCCCGTTCTGCGGCTTCGACGACACCCAGGTAAAGGACAGCCGGCCGACCGAGGACAACAGCGCGATCCGCCGCCGGCGGTTCTGCAGCAATTGCGGGCAGCGCTTCACCACGGTCGAGCGGGTGCAGTTGCGCGAGCTGACGGTGGTGAAGTCCGACGGGCGGCGCGTGGCGTTCGATCGGGACAAGCTGGCACGCTCGATCCGGATCGCGCTGCGCAAGCGGCCGATCGAGGAGGAGCGGATCGAGCGGATCGTCAACTCGATCGTCCGGCAGCTGGAGGCATCGGGGGACAGCGACGTGACCAGCAAGCAGATCGGGGAGCTGGTGATGGACACGCTGAAGGAGCTGGACAAGGTGGCCTATGTCCGGTTTGCCAGTGTGTACCGCAATTTCCGCGAGGCGAAGGACTTCGAGGAGTTTGTCGGTGGGCTGGGGGAGCCGGCGGAGGAGTGAGGTCGGCACGCGGAGGGAGTGGAACGATGGTGCAAATCCTCATTACCGGTCTGCTCTGGTTTTCCGCTTTGGGCTGCGGCGTGCTGGCAGGGCTGTATTTCGCGTTCTCCGCCTTCGTGATGACGGCGTTCGGCCGGATCGATCCGGCAGCGGGCATGTCGGCGATGAACGCGATCAACGAGACGATCGTGCGCTCCTGGTTCATGCCGCTGTTCCTGGGCACGACGGCGAGCAGCCTGGCGCTGGCCGGGCTTTCGCTGATCCGATGGCACGAGCCGGGGGCCCTGGTCATGGTAACGGGCGGCGTCATCTATGTGGCCGGCATGTTT
>DASQVN010000327.1:0-12749 GCA_035640755.1 Rhodopila sp. | reverse complement strand
ACGCACGCGCTCATCGTCGCGGCAAAGACGTTCGATTCGCTGGGACTGCCGCGCAAGAACATCCTCGGCTTCACCATGCCGGGCTTCGCGACGTCCGAAGGCACCAAGTCGAACGCGTGGAAGCTCATGAACGCGCTGGGCATCACCGCCGAAGAAATCGACATCAAGCCCACCGCGATGCAGATGCTCAAGGAGATCGGCCATCCGTACTCGCGCGGCGAGCCGGTGTACGACATCACGTTCGAGAACGTGCAGGCCGGGCTGCGCACCGACTACCTGTTCCGGCTGGCGAACCATAACGGCGGGTTCGTGATCGGCACCGGGGACCTCTCGGAGCTGGCGCTGGGCTGGTGCACCTATGGCGTGGGCGACCAGATGGCGCACTACAACGTCAATGCCGGAGTGCCGAAGACGCTGATCCAGCACCTGATCCGCTGGGTGATCGCGACGAGGAAGTTCTCCGACGACGTGCTGCAGACGCTGGACGCGATCCTGGCAACCGAGATCTCGCCCGAACTGGTGCCGGCGGCCGAAGGCGAGACGCCGCAGAGCACGGAGGCCAAGATCGGCCCCTACGCGCTGCAGGATTTCACCCTGTTTCACATCCTTCGCTACGGGTTCCCGCCCTCGAAGATCGCCTTCCTGGCGCTGCAGGCGTGGGAAGACGTCGGCAAGGGGGACTGGCCGCCGAACTTCCACCCCGACCGGCGCGTCGCCTATGATTTGCCGGCCATCCGGCACTGGATGCAGGTCTTCCTCACGCGGTTCTTCGCCTTCAGCCAGTTCAAGCGCAGCGCGATGCCGAACGGGCCGAAGGTGTCGGCCGGCGGGTCGCTGTCGCCGCGCGGGGATTGGCGGGCGCCGTCCGACGGCAACGCCGCCGCGTGGCTGGCGGAGCTGGAACGGAACGTGCCGGCCGAGTGATGCCGTGGAACATTTCGCGCCTCTGGTGCTGGCCGGGCTGCTGGCCGGCGCGATGAACGCTGTCGCCGGCGGCGGCTCGTTCGTGACGTTTCCGACCCTGGTGCTGGTCGGGCTGCCGCCGATCGCGGCGAACGCCACCAGCACGGTGGCGCTGTTCCCAGGCACCGTTGCCAGCACCTGGGCGTATCGATCGGATATCCAGGGCGTGGCCGGTTATCGCCTCGCATTGCTGCTGCCGATCAGTCTGGTAGGCGCGGTGCTGCTGCTGATCACGCCCGGCGCGGCGTTCGACAAGGTGATCCCGTGGCTGCTGCTGCTGGCGACGCTCACGTTCGCCGGCGGACGGCGGCTCAGCCTTTGGCTCAGCCGGCGGCTGCGGATCGGCACGGGGCCGTTCCTGGCGATCCAGTTCCTGCTGTCGATCTACGGCGGCTACTTCGGCGGCGCGATCGGGCTGATGATGATGGCGGTGTGGACGCTGCTGGGCACCGCCGACCTCAAGGCCGTGGCTGGGGTGCGCACGGCGCTGGTGAGTGCCTCAAACGGCATGGCGGTGCTGTGCTTCGCGGCCGCAGGTGCGGTGCGCTGGCCGGAGACGCTGGCGATGATGCCCTCCAGCATCGTCGGCGGCTACTACGGCGCCCGGTTCGCTCGCCTGCTGCCGCCCGCGGTGCTGCGCGTCTTCGTCGTGCTGCTGAGTGCAACAGTCACGATCGCGTTCTTCACCCGGCGGCATTGATGGCGGGACCCGGAAGTCCCGCCAAACGCATCCCCCGAACGTATCAAAGCGCTTCGAGGATGGTTTCCGCCCTGCTGACATCGAACCCGCCCGGCTGCTCAACAGCCAGTTGGGTGACCTTCATGTCCTCGGCCACCAGGGCATAGCGCTGGCTGCGCCAGCCCATGCCGCGGCCGTTCAGATCAAGCTCCAGCCCGATCGCCTTGGTGAACTGGGCAGCCCCGTCGGCGAGCATGACGATCTTGTCGCCGACCCCCTGCTCCTTGCCCCAGGCATCCATGACAAACACATCGTTGACCGCGATGCAGGCGATAGTGTCCACGCCCTTGGCCAGGATCGTGTCGGCGTTCTGCACGAAACCCGGCAGGTGCTTGGCGCTGCAGGTTGGGGTGAACGCGCCCGGCACGGCGAACAGGACGACCTTCTTGCCCTTGAAGATCTCGTCGGTGGAGGTCTCCTTTGGACCATCCGGTGTCGCCTTCATCAGCTTCATGGAAGGGAGCGTATCGCCGACATTGATTGTCATGGGGTTTCCTTCTCCTCCTGCGTGGAAGCGGCATCTGCCGGGGCAGATCGCCGGATTCGTAGCCGCAGCTTCACAGGAAGTCACCCCCATCAGACCGCGCGGGCATCCAGGGCAAATTGCGCCCCTCCGGCAAATCGACATAGCATCACGGACAAATGGAGGAAGGGTCCGCCACAATGCCCAGCGCCCCGCTGATCGACCGCGAACTCGCATCCGCCGTCAGCGGCGAGAAGATCCCTGGTCTCGTCGCCGCGGCAGCCGATGAGAGCGGCGTGATCTGCGAAGCCGCGTTCGGCCGGCGCAACCTCGCACTGCCGCAACGGATGACCACGGACTCGGTGTTCCGCATCGCCTCAATGACCAAGGCCATCACCGGGACGGCGGCGATGCAGATGGTGGAGCAGGGCAAGCTCTCGCTCGACCAGGATGCGCGGGAGGTGCTGCCGTTTCTGCATGAAACCAAGGTGTTGGACGGGTTCGACAGCGCCGGCCAGCCGATCCTGCGGGCGCCGCGGGGCATCATCACGCTGCGCGGGCTGCTGACCCACACTGCCGGGTTCGTGTACGACACCTGGAACGAAAACATGCGCCGCTACGCCGAGCTCACCGGCCTGCCCGCGGCGCGCACCGGGAAGCTGGCGGCGCTGGCAGCGCCTCTGGGCTTCGATCCCGGCGAACGGTGGGAGTACGGCATCGGTATCGACATCGCCGGCCGGATGGTCGAGGTGGTCAGCGGCCTCGACCTGGAAACCTACTTCCAGCGCCACATCCTCGGCGCACTCGGCATGACCGATACCAGCTATATCGAGCGCCCCGAATGGGAGGGCCGGCTGACCGCGGTGCACGCGCGCCAGCCGGACGGCATGCTGGAGCCGATCGCGCAGCCAACCGGCACCAACGTCGACCGGGAATTCTTCCCGGGCGGCGGCGGGCTGTATTCAACGGCCGCGGACTATCTGCGCTTCCTGCGCGCGCTGATGAACGGCGGCGAGCTCGACGGCAACCGCATCCTGCGGACCGAGACGGTCGCCCTGATGGGCCAGAACCACATGGGCCCGTTGAACGTGCTGCCGATGAAGAGCGCCAATCCCCAGCTCTCAAACGATGTCGAGCTGTTTCCCGGCATGGTGAAGAAATGGGGGCTCACGTTCCTGATCAACACGCAGCCCGGGCCGGCTGGGCGCAGCGCGGGCAGCCTGGCCTGGGCGGGGCTGAACAACACCTATTACTGGCTCGATCCGGTCCGCAAGGTCGCGGGGGTGCTGATGACCCAGATCCTGCCGTTCGCAGACCGCACCGTGCTCGATACGCTGGATGCGTTTGAGCGGGCGGTCTATCAGACAGTGGGATGAGGCTCAAAGCCGGTTGACAACGGCGCGCGCAGTTTCTACGCCGCCGCCTTCCGTGCAACCCGGGCCATTCAGACATGTCTCGCCGCAAACCGCGCGGCCGTCCGATCGACGGCTGGCTGATCATCGACAAGCCGGCCGGCATGACCAGCACGGATGTCGTCAACCGGGTCAAGCGCCTGTTCGATGCGCAGAAGGCGGGGCATGGCGGCACGCTCGATCCGCTGGCCACCGGCCTGCTGCCGGTTGCCTTTGGGGCTGCGACGAAAACGGTACCTTATGTAATGGACGGCACCAAGCTGTACCATTTCACGCTGCGGCTGGGCGAAGCGCGCGACACCGACGATGCGGATGGCGCGGTGACCGAAACCAGCCCGATCCGTCCGAGCGATGAGGAGATCCGGGCGGCGCTGCCCGCCTTCCGCGGCGAGATCATGCAGATCCCGCCGGTCTTCTCCGCCGTCAAGATCGCCGGCGAGCGCGCCTATGACATGGCCCGTGAAGGCCGCGCGCCGATCCTGGAGCCGCGCCCCGCGCGCGTGGATAGATTCGAGCTCATTGCCCGGCCCGATCCCGATACAGCGGTGTTCGAGGTCGCGTCCGGCAAGGGCGTGTATATGCGCAGCCTGGCCCGTGACCTGGCGCGCGCGTGCGGCACGGTGGGGCACATCGCGGCCCTGCGGCGGCTGCGCGTCGGGCCGTTCCGGGAGCAGCATGCGATGACACTGGAGAAGCTGCGCTCACCCGGCGACCAGGGACCAGCCTCTCCCACCTTGCTGCTGCCGGTCGCGACCGCGCTGGCCGACATTCCGGCGCTCGCACTGACCGAGCGGGAGGCGATCGAGCTGCGCCACGGGCAGCCGATCAGCCTGGTGGACCTGATGGGGCGGATTCCGCACGACGCCGCCCCGGACGGCGGCCTCGCCCGTGCGATGCTGGGCGGCCGCGTGGTTTCCATCTGCCGGCTGGAGGACGGCTTTCTCAAGCCGGAGCGGATGTTGTAACGGATCGACCGGATAAGAATCCCTCTTGTCAAACTGGCCGGATGGGACGATACCGCGCCACCCGGACGGCTCCCACCTGTCCCGGACGGACCTTGCTGGACGACATCCCGGCCAGGCCCTGACCCTCAACCCGTTTTACGGAGACATGACGATGTCGATCACGGCGGAGCGCCGGACGGCGCTGATCCATGATTACGCGACTGGTGCCAACGACACCGGCAGCCCCGAGGTCCAGGTTGCCATCCTGAGCGAGCGCATCAGCAACCTGACCGAGCATCTGAAGACCCACGCCAAGGACTTTCACTCACGTCGTGGGCTGTTGATGTTGGTTGGCCGCCGCCGCCGGTTGCTGGACTATCTGAAGGGCAAGGACCAGAAGCGGTACGAGATGCTGATCGGCCGGTTGAACCTGCGTCGCTAGAGCATGACGACTGAAGGCGGGATCACTGACGATCCGGATCCCGCGACCACCCAACCAGCGGCGCACCAAGCCGGCGCGAGGCAGCGGATTGCGCCGCGCCGGCCGCCCGGCGAAGAAATCGGCACAGATTGAACTAGCCAGGGCGGCGCACACGCATTATGTGCGGTACGCGACCTGATCCGGGACAGGCATTTCCCGGTCACACTGCGACATGCGGTGGACAGAAGACCGCCGATCCAGCCACCCCGAAGCGGGTCCAGCGACGGCGTTTCCGGCCACATGGCCGCGGCTGCGGACTGAGCCCAACAGCCGGCAGCACGCGCCCCATGTTACCCGAGACGCCGCCATCCCGCCGAAGGTGCCGGAGGGGCCGTCTGCCCGTCCGCCGATGCCGCGCATCCAGAGGACGAACCGATTTTGTTCAACTACTTCCGCAAGGAACTCGACTGGGGCGGACGCAAGCTGGTCATGGAAACCGGCAAGATCGCCCGCCAGGCCGACGGGGCCGTGATGATCTCCTACGGAGAGACGATCGTGCTGTGCACCGCGGTGGGTATGAAGACGGCCAAGCCGGGGCAGGATTTCTTCCCGCTCACCGTCAACTATCAGGAGAAGGCATTCGCAGCCGGCAAAATCCCAGGCGGCTTCTTCAAGCGCGAAGGCCGTCCAAGCGAGATCGAGACACTGAAAAGCCGGCTGATCGACCGCCCGATCCGCCCGCTGTTCCCGGACAACTTCCGCAATGAGGTCCAGGTCATTGCGACTGTTCTCAGCTACGACAATGAGAACGATCCCGACATCGTCTCCATGATCGGCTGCTCCGCTGCACTGACGCTTTCCGGCATTCCGTTCTTCGGCCCGGTTGGCGCGGCCCGCGTGGGGTATATCGATGGCCAGTATGTGCTGAACCCGACAGACCCGGAGAAAGCGAGCAGCCAGCTCGACCTGGTGGTCGCCGGCACGTCGGAAGGCGTGCTGATGGTCGAATCGGAGGCGCAGGAGCTGCCCGAGGACATTATGCTGGGCGCCGTGACCTTCGGGCACCAGAGCTTCCAGCCCGTGATCAATGCGGTCATTGAGCTCGCCGAGCACGCGGCGAAGGACCCGTGGCCTCTGCCCGAACCGTCGGAGGCGGAGACGGCGCTGGCCGCCCGCGTCGAGGCGCTGGGCCGCGGCGTGATCGCCGAGGCCTACACCGAAAAGGTCAAGCAGGTCCGCTACGAGAAGGTCGCGGCGGCGAAGAAGAGTGTGATCGAGGCGCTTGCGGCGGAAGGGCTGCCCACCGACAAGGCCCCTGCCCTGCTGCACGACCTGGAGGCCAAGGTGGTGCGCGACGCCATCCTGGATACCGGGCTGCGCATCGACGGCCGGGACACGAAGACCGTGCGGCCCATCCTGGCCGAGGTCGGTGTGCTGCCGCGCGCGCATGGCTCCGCCCTGTTCACCCGTGGCGAGACGCAGGCGCTCTGCGTCGCCACGCTGGGCACCGGGCAGGATGAGCAGGTGATCGACGCGCTGGAAGGCGAGTACCGCGAGAACTTCATGCTGCACTACAACTTCCCGCCCTACTCGGTCGGTGAAGCAGGCCGCATGGGATCACCGGGCCGGCGCGAGATCGGACACGGCAAGCTGGCGTGGCGCGCGGTGCATCCGCTGCTGCCGGAGAAGGACAGGTTCCCCTACACGATGCGTGTCGTGTCGGAGATCACCGAGTCCAACGGCTCCTCTTCGATGGCGACGGTGTGCGGCTCGTCGCTGGCTCTGATGGATGCAGGGGTGCCGCTGAAGCATTCCGTGGCCGGAATCGCCATGGGCCTAATCAAGGAGGACCGCGGCTTTGCCGTGCTGTCCGACATCCTGGGCGATGAGGATCACCTGGGCGACATGGACTTCAAGGTGGCCGGCACCGAACAGGGCGTGACCAGCCTGCAGATGGACATCAAGATCACCTCCATCACGCCGGACATCATGAAGATTGCGCTGGAACAGGCTCGCGAAGGCCGGATGCACATCCTGGGCGAGATGGCCAAGGCGCTGACCGGCGCGCGCGGCCAGGTCGCGACCACGGCGCCGCGCATCACGATAATCAATGTGCCGAAGGAGAAGATCCGCGACGTGATCGGCACCGGCGGCAAGGTGATCCGCGAGATCGTCGAGGCCACCAAGTGCAAGATCGACATCGAGGATGACGGCACCATCAAGATCGCCGCCACCGACGCGCTGCAGTCGCAGCAGGCGATCGACTGGATCCGCGGCATCGTGGCGGAGCCGGAGATCGGCGTGATCTACAACGGCAAGGTGGTGAAGACGGCCGATTTCGGGGCGTTCGTGAACTTCCTGGGCTCGCGCGACGGGCTGGTGCATATCAGCGAGCTGGCGCAAGGCCGGGTCGGGCGCACAACCGATATTGTCAAAGTCGGCGACAACGTGAAGGTCAAGGTCATCGGCTTCGATGAGCGCGGCAAGGTGAAGCTCTCGATGCGGGTTGTCGACCAGACGACCGGCGCCGACATCACTGATCAGGTCGGCGCACGACCGGGCCGCGGCGAGCGTCGCGAGCGGTCGGAGCAGACCCCGGCGGACACCGAGCAGCCGGTGCTGGGCGAATAAGCCCGCCGGCAAGGGCTGTCATAAAAACGCAACCCTTGCATCAAGCCTCGGGCACCTTATCGATATGCGATGATGTGCCCGCAGGCTGGGTGCAACGAATCTTATAACCTTCGGCGATGGGCCTTCTTGGGGACATTCGGCCATGCGAGCGATCAACGCGATACGACTGGGCGGCGTTGACGTCCTCCCGCTGATCGAAGGCGGCAAGGGCGTTTCGGTCTCCAACGGAATTTCCGCGGGAAACTGGGCTCTGGCCGGCGGCGTCGGCACGTTCAGCGCAGTCAATGCCGACAGCTTCGATGCCGAAGGGCGGCCGATCCCGCAGATCTACCGCGGCAAGACCCGGCGCGAGCGGCATGAGGAACTGGTCGCCTACGCCATCCAGGGTGCACTGACACAGGCGCGCAGGGCCTGGGACGTGGCGGGAAGCAAGGGGCGCATCCATGCCAACATCCTGTGGGAGATGGGCGCGGCGGAGCGCATCATCACCGACGTGCTGGAGCAGGCGAAGGGCCTGATCCACGGCATCACTTGCGGCGCCGGCATGCCGTACCGCCTGTCGGACATCGCGGCGCGGTTCAATGTCTACTATTACCCGATCATCTCCTCGGCCCGCGCGTTCAACGCGTTGTGGAAGCGCGCCTACCACAAGACGGCGCATCTGCTGGGCGGCGTGGTTTATGAGGACCCATGGCTCGCGGGCGGACATAACGGGCTTTCCAACAGCGAAGACCCGACCAGGCCGGAAGACCCCTATCCGCGCGTCGTCGCGCTGCGCAAGACGATGCGGGAGTTCGGCCTGCATGAGACGCCGATCATCATGGCCGGCGGCGTCTGGTGGCTGGAGGAATGGGAGAACTGGATCGACAACCCAGAGTTGGGTCCGGTCGCGTTCCAGTTCGGCACCCGGCCGCTGCTGACCAAGGAAAGTCCGATCAGCGACACCTGGAAGCAGCGCCTGCTGACGCTGAAAGAGGGGGACGTCTTTCTGAACCGATTCAGTCCGACGGGCTTCTACTCGTCGGCCGTGAACAATCGATTCATCCAGGAACTGCGCGAACGCAATGAGCGCCAGGTCGCCTTCACCACCGAGGCGATCGGCGAGCACGTCGCCGAGTATGGCGTGGGACCGCGCAAGCGCATCGTCTATCTGACACCGGCCGACAAGGTCCGGGCCCTGAATTGGGAGCGGCTTGGGTTCACCGAGGCGCTGCGCACACCGGACTCCACACTCGTCTTCGTCACGCCGGAAAAGGCGCGGGAAATCCTGGAGGATCAGCAGGCATGCATGGGCTGCCTGAGCTCCTGCCGGTTCTCCAACTGGGCGCAGAATGAGCCGTCGTTCTCCACCGGCAAGAAGGCCGATCCGCGCAGCTTCTGCATCCAGAAGACGCTGCAGGCGATTGCGCATGACCGGGACGCGCCGGACGCGGTGGAGCGGAACCTGATGTTCAGCGGCCACAATGCCTTCCGCTTTGCCAAGGATCCGTTCTACTCCAACGGCTTCATCCCGACGGTAAAGCAACTCGTCGAGCGGCTGCTGACAGGTCGGTAGCCGCTGATACGCGGTGGGGCTGGCGCGGGCAGCGGGGCTGCGCCATTGTTGCGCGCATGATGCGTATGCGACTCCTCCTGACCCTGACCGTGTCCGCGGCCCTGATCTGCGCCAGTCCCTCAGGCGCTCGGCCGCGCCATTCCGGACCGGCGCCAGGCCGGTTCGACTACTATCAGCTGAGCCTGAGTCTCGCGCCGAGCTTCTGCATGCTGTCGCCCACGCATCAGGCATCGCCGGAGTGTCGTCGGTTGACACCGGAGGCATTCCGGCAGACGCCGCTGACGGTGCATGGACTCTGGCCGAACCGCGCCGGTGCCAGCGTCAATGAGGAGCCGCACGACTGCGCCGCGCCGCCGTTCCGGATTTCCGACGCGCTGGAGCGGCAACTGGCTCGGTACATGCCCGGCGGGCCAGGGCTGGCGGAACACGAGTGGCGGAAGCACGGCACCTGCTCCGGCCTGCCGCCGGAGGCGTATTTCTCCCGAATCGTCAGCCTGGCACAGCATGCGAACGACGTGATCGGCGGTGCCATGCGCGACGGCAACATGCTGGGCAACACGCTGCGGATTTCCGATTTGCTGCGCGCCGTCGCGGTACGGGAACCGGCGCTGGCTGCGGCCATCGTGGTGGATTGCCGCATCCCGCGCGGCGGGGGTGACGCACTGGTGGAGGAAATCCGGGTGGCGCTGTCGAAGGATTTTGCTCCGCGCCCGGTTACCCAGCTTGGGCTGGGGCAGAATTCGGGCTGCCCGCGCGGGGCGGGCCGGGTTCCCGAGCCCGTGCCAACCCACTGAGCGGTGGTCGGGCATGGCTGCCGACGCAACAGGGGACCGCATGTCAGAGGCTACCGCCATGCAACTCCGGCCGATCGGAGTTCTGCACACGCCGTGGCGCCGACTGGAGGACTGCCCGCGCAACGGCCGCCAGCCGGAGCCAGCGCCAATGTGTTCGGCCGAGGTCTTCCCCGAGTTTGCAACGGGATTGCACAGCCTGGGCGGGTTTTCGCACCTGATCCTGCTCTACTGGCTCGATCGCGTGTCCGGAGTGCGGCTGACGTTCACGCCGCCCTTCGATCACGAAGTGCGGGGTGTGTTCGCCTCGCGTGCGCCGTGGCGGCCTAATCCGATCGGGATGTCAGTCGTGGCATTCGACGGGTTTGCGGCCGACGGGCACTTGCTGGTGCGGTTCCTGGATTGCGTGGACGGGACGCCGTTGCTGGACATCAAGCCGTATCTGCCAACGACAGATAGTGAGCCGGGCGCGGCAATGGGATGGCTGGCGCCACACGCGACGCGGCGACAGGGGCAGATCGGGTAAGGCTTGCCGGTCAGGCCGCGTTGCCAGATGCCTGGGCGCTGCCGGAGGGCTGGGCGGCGCTGCGCTGCAGGCGTTCCGCCGCTTCGCGCACGGGCGGGTCGAGCTGGACGTGGTCCAGGTTGTCCAGCAGCGTCTTGCGCATGCGCGGGTCCCAGAACTTGATGATGTGGTCCTCGATCCCGGCTACCGACCTGCCGTGGGGCTGGGAGGCAAAGAAGCGGCCGATCTGATTGGCCATATACGCGAGCTTCTCAGGCGACATGGGGCACCGCAATCCGATTGGGACTCGTAAATACCTCAAACCCGTCCTGCCTGGCGATACCGATCAGGGTCAGGCCGGCCTGATCGGCCTGTTGAATTGCCAGCGAAGTCGGGGCTGACACGGCAACCACCACCGGCGCGCTCATGATGGCTGCCTTCTGCACCATTTCGATCGAGATGCGGCTGGACAGCAGGACAATACCGTTGGCGGCCGCGATGCCCTGCCGCGCGAGGGCTCCGGCGAGCTTGTCCAAGGCGTTGTGGCGGCCGACGTCCTCGCGCAGGGCGAGCAGGCCTTCCGCCGGGGTCCAGAAGGCGGCGGCGTGCACCGCACGGGTGGCATCGTTCAGCGCCTGTGCGGGCGGCATGGAGTCGATCGCTGCATGGACCATGCCGGGCGTCAAGGAGATGCCCGGGGGCACGCGGGGGAGCGGCCTGATGGCGGCGTCAAGGCTCTCGAGACCGCACAGACCGCAGCCGCTGGGACCGGCGAGGCGGCGCTGGCGGCGGGTGAGCGCGTCCAGCCGCGCGGGCGCCAGGTCCATGCGGCATTCGATGCCCGCCGGGATGGTGATGATGTCCAATGCCAGAATGTCAGCGGGAGTCTCGATGATGGCTTCGGACAGACTGAAGCCGATCGCGAAGTCCTCGAGATCAGCGGGCGTGCCGAGCATCACGGCGTGGGTGGTGCGGTTGTAGCTGAGGGCGATGGGGGTTTCGGTGGGGACGAGCCGGGGCGCGGCGGTCGCCGTGGGACCGCGCCAGATGACGCGGGGGACTGGGGTGGCACCCGTGGGCGGGCTCTCGGCTGTGTGGGATGGCCGGGGTGCCAGGTGGGGCCAGCGGGGGGCGGATGGCCGGGTCAACAAGCCCGGCCGTGATGGTGAGAGTGGACCTTCGCGGCCCGCTTGCCGGGCGGGGACACCGCCTACTCCCCTGGCACGACGGTTGCGATGCGGCGGCTTTCCTCGGAAAGGGCGCGGTATTTGACCTGCCACTCGGAGGGGCCGTTGGAAGGAGTCACCTGCACCGCGGTGACCTTGTACTCCGGACAGTTCGTGGCCCAGTCGGAGTAGTCGGTGGTCACCACATTGGCCTGGGTCAGCGGGTGGTGGAAGGTGGTGTACACCACGCCCGGGGCGACGCGGTCGGTGATCTTGGCGCGTAGCGTCGTCTCCCCTACCCGGCTATGCAGGCGGACCCAGTCGCCATCGCGGATGCCGCGCTCCTCGGCATCGTGCGGATGGATTTCCAGCACGTCCTCCTCGTGCCAGATCTCATTCGCCGTGCGGCGGGTCTGCGCGCCGACATTGTACTGGGACAGGATCCGGCCGGTGGTCAGCAGCAGCGGGAAGCGCGGGCCGACCTTCTCGTCGGTCGGAACGAACTCGGTGACCACGAAGTTGCCCTTGCCGCGAACAAAGCCGTTGATGTGCATAATCGGCGTGCCATCGGGGGCGGCATCGTTGCACGGCCACTGCACCGACTCCTTCCCCAGCTTCTCGAAGGAAACGCCGGCAAAGGTCGGAGTGGTGCGGGCGATCTCGTCCATGATCTCCGATGGGTGGGTGTAGTTCATCGGGTAGCCCATGGCATTCGAGATCGCCTGCGTCACCTCCCAATCCGCCATGCCGCAGCGCGGCGTCATGACCTTGCGGACCAGATTGATGCGGCGTTCGGCGTTGATGAAGGTGCCGTCCTTTTCCAGGAAGGTCGACCCGGGCAGGAACACGTGGGCGTAGTTGGCCGTCTCGTTGAGGAACAGGTCGTGGACGACGACGCATTCCATCGCCGCCAGGCCCGCCGCGACATGCTTGGTGTCCGGGTCGGACTGAAGGATGTCCTCGCCCTGGATGTAGATGCCCTTGAACACGCCGTCGACCGCCGCGTCGAGCATGTTGGGGATGCGCAGGCCCGGCTGGTCGTCGAGCGGCGCGCCCCACAGCGTCTCGAACATGGTGCGCGTCGCGTCTTCGGAGATGTGGCGGTAGCCGGAGAGCTCGTGCGGGAACGAGCCCATGTCGCACGAGCCCTGGACGTTGT
>DASQVN010000326.1:0-4645 GCA_035640755.1 Rhodopila sp. | reverse complement strand
GTCGAGGCCCGGGTGCGCCACACGCTGCGCGGCATCCATCGCCAGCACGGGGTGCCCGCCCGGCAGGCGGCGGCGCTGACCACCGCCGAGATCCGCCAGCTGGTCGCCACCTGCGACGATGGGCTGCGCGGGCTGCGCGATCGCGCCCTGCTGCTGCTGGGCTATGCCGGGGCGCTGCGCCGGGCCGAGCTGGTCGCCATCGAACGTGAGCATCTGAGCTTCATCCCGGACGGCGTGCGCCTGCTGATCCCGCGCTCGAAGACCGATGCGGCGGGGCAAGGGGCGGAGATCGGCCTGCCCCGCGGCGAGCAGCGCGCGACCTGTCCGGTGCGGGCGCTGCAGGCCTGGCTGGAGGCGAGCCGCTGCGATCATGGTCCGGTGTTCCGCCGCATCGACATGTGGGGCGGGATTGATGACCGGGCGCTGCATCCGGACGCGGTACGCCAGATCCTGCGGCGCCGCGCCGGGCAGGCCGGACTGACGGTGAGCGCGTTCGAGCGGCTCTCGCCGCACGGCTTGCGGGCGGGCTTCGTCACTGCCGCCTATCAGGCCGGGGTGGCGGACGAGGCGATCATGGCGCACACGCGCCATCGCGACCACAAGACGATGCGCCGCTATGTGCGCCGGGCGCGGCTGCTGACCGAGAGCCCGGCCAAAAAGCTCGGATTGTGACAATCTTGGGTGCAGCGCTGCGGCGCGGCCGGCGCGCCAACCTGCCGATGTTCCTGCGCGCGCCCAGCCATCCCGCGGTCCGGCTCGCACCGAAGCATCCGAGCGACATTCAGGCGCTGCCGCATCCCGATTGGCTCGGGCAGACGGTGACGTTCACCGGGCCGGCGGCGGCGATCGCGGCGCTGAAGCGGATGGCGGCGGGGTCCATCCATGAAGTCAGCTAGACGGTCGCCTCACCCGAAAATCAATAGCGCCTGCGAACTGCTGTTGCTCATAGGCACCTAATTCGTTCCACCTGCACTCAAGCTGCATATAGGTACCAGAAGAATTTACAATTCAAAACTATATTCACCTAACATCAGCCACGTTCGTATAAATACAGGATCGGCCGAGAAGCTGGTCATCGTGACGGCCCGCAAGCCGAAACCCAGACGTTGACGGTTCGTTTCACCTCTGGTGCTTTTGCTCCACTTCACGCGTCGCCGATGATGTCCGCCCCAGCCCCAGTAGCGTCGCAAACACGCTTTGCTCCTGATACGGCCGATTCGGAAAGGCGTGGCTGCCGTAAACTGGCCTATCTAAGCCGGGTGGTAAGCCACCGCCTCCACCATGCCCGTGTCCATGTCCTCCATGTCCCCCCATTCCCGACAGCACGAGCAGCGCGAGAGCATAGCGCTTCCTCATCTTGCCTCCCTTGACCGTCATTCCGTGCGCTTAACCTTAACTCGTCAGATAGGTAGGTTGAATCTACCCAGGGTCACGAGCGGCCTCGGCGCGCAGGGCGGCGAATGGCTCAAGTGCGAGACTTCGTGACCCATGGCGGCCAGCTCTGCCCGGCCCGCGTTGTCAGCGTGCGTGGACCATGGGTCACAACAGAGATAGCCAATCCCTGGCTTGGTGGCGCTTTCCATGGCAACGTGAGCCTACGCGCTCGCCCGGGGAGGAACGAACAATGACGGCAAAACCCATTCGGGTAGGTGCCTCCGAGCGCGTGCCGTGAGTACTGCGCCTGTGGGTGCTGAGAGAGTGCCAGCACCCGTTACCGCCAGCTCGGCCAGCCTGGTCCCGGCCGTGAGCGCGGCGGTATCGTTCAGTGTCGCTGATATTCTGCTGAAGGTCGTCTACGCCTCCGGTATGAACGTATTGACGCTGGTGACACTGCGCGGTCTGCTGGTTGTTGCCTTCTTTGCGGCATGGCTGCGTATCGATCCGCCTATGCGCTGGCACACCCACCGTGAGCGGGTGGTCGCTTTGGGTCTGGGCGTGCTGTTCGCGATGACCATGTTCGGCCTGCTGCAGGCCATCGCCTTGCTGCCGGTGTCAATTGCGATCCTGGCATACTTCATCTATCCGCTGCTCACGGGGATGGGCGCGGCCATCACTGGGGTCGAGCGCCTGGGCTGGCGCGCGCTGCTCACGGCGGCCGTGGCGTTTTTGGCGCTGGGCCTGATGCTGGGACAGCAGATCACTGATCTTTCCAGATTGGGACTGGTTTTTGCGTTCGGAACGGCGTTATGCCGAGCGGTGTCGCTGTTGCTGACACGCGCGATGCTGAGCGGCACCGACGCACGGGTGACCACATGGTACTCCATGGTTCCATCGACGGTCATCTTTGTCGCCGCATCGGTGGCGGTTTCGGAATGGCAGTTGCCGCAGACAGGCTGGGGCTGGGGCGCCTTTCTTGGCGTAAGCCTGACCACAACGCTTTCGACCTTGCTGATATACATATCGACCAACAGCATCGGGGCGTTCCGGACGGCGCTGATGATGAACCTGGAGCCACTGCTGACACTGATTTTTAGCCTGCTGCTGCTCCGGGAAGTGCTGACGCCGCTGCAAATTCTGGGGGCAGGGACGATGATTGGGTCGCTCTGTGCATTTCAGTTCGTGCGTCCAAGATAGGGCGATCGGATCCTGTCGAGTTGCGGGCAGGATGAGCGTTTGGGATTCCGCTGATCGGCTAGACTGTCTGCTCGCAGCGCTTCCACTGCTCGTGGTTGCCACATGCCGCCACAATGACGCGGCCATGGGCGCCCTGCGCTGAGGGATTGGAACGACTGAAAGCCTTTCAGACAGGAAATCCTCTCGGCTCAGTCAGCCGCTCAGGACCGCAGAGCGATTTACAGTAAGGATGAGGCGAACCACAGCCCCAACACTCCCTGCTGATGCCGGTGGCTGGCTGCCTCAACCTGCCGATGACAGCACCGGATCCCCCGCAAATTCTTACTCCGTGCCTTCCTCCTGCCGGACAGCGATCCCCCGTTCCACGAATGCTCGGCCCCGCTCTGGGCCGCCCCGGCCGGTCGGCCTGAATGCCTTGCCACTCTGCTGATTGTATTGCTCGAAGAACGCCTCGATCTCGTCGAGCAGCCCGGGCCGCAGATCGTCCAGCGTTTGCACGTGCTCATGCGTCCGCGCATGCGTTGCGACCGCAACCAGCCGATGGTTCTCGGTCCATTCACCGTCTCGCTCCCGCTGTTCAGCCTCGATGACCCCGATCAGCCGCACCGTCAGCACGCAGCCAACCACGACCGGCGCGTCCAGCAAGATCAGCACATCCAGCGGATCGCCATCATCGCCCAGCGTCGAGGGGATGAAGCCGAAGTCGTACGGGAACGACATGCCCTCGGGCAGGACGCCACTGAGCCGGAACGCCGCGCAGCGGGGGTCATAGTCATACTTATTGCGGCTGCCCTTGGGTGTCTCGATCACGGCAGTCAATTCCGCCGTCTTCGGGTCATAGGTAGGGAGCTGTGCCAAATGCGCTGGCGCTTGGTGTGACATCGTCGTCTCCTCAGGCTTTCCCGCTGTCGCTCAGAGCCCGCGGCTTACCGTCCTCGCCAAGCGCCACATAGGTGAACACGCCTTCCGTCACCTTCTCAGCCTGCAGTTCCTCCCGGCTCTGAGCCCAGGTCTCGATCTTCACCGCGATGGACGACTCCCCCGCATGCTTGAGGGAGCAGTAGCAGGTCACCTCGTCTCCCACTTCGACCGGGCGCAGGAAGCGCATGGCGTCAATGCTGACGGTCGCTACCCGCCCACGCGCTCGCCTCGCCGCAAAAGTTCCGCCAGCGAGGTCCATCTGCGACAACGTCCAGCCGCCGAAAATGGCGCCGCCTGCATTGGTGTCGCGTGGCATTGCAATGGTGCGCAGGGAGGGGCTGTCGGGCCGGTCCGACATCTGATCCGCCATGACATCCTTTCCTTATCTCGTGTCGTCGGCCAATGCCGCTCATCAAGCGCC
This sequence comes from Rhodopila sp., assembly GCA_035640755.1. Lineage (GTDB taxonomy): Bacteria > Pseudomonadota > Alphaproteobacteria > Acetobacterales > Acetobacteraceae > Rhodopila. The sequence continues at coordinate 729 of DASQVN010000326.1, read as the reverse complement.
GAGCCAGGCCAATACCGAAAAGCGCCTGGGGCTAATCGGGTTGCCGCCAATTCGCGTCGCCATGATCATAAGCCATGAGCCCCCCGTCCGTGATCCGCCAGCGCGCGGCACGAACCGGCCGCAATTCGGCAACGGCCGAGGCGATCCAAAGCCAGCCAGGTAGAACATCGCGCTCCGTCCGGCCGAGGACTTGAAGGAGGCAATCTAGCTAGGGCGACAGGGCCGCCTCCGTCCGCCGGCAGAGATCGGCGTACAGGCCGAGAAACAGATCCCCAATCGCAGAGCGCCGCCCCCAGGTGAGCCAGCGCTGCCGGCGGTGGTGCAGCCGGTCGTGGGCCAGGTGGCAGCGCTGGCACAGCCCGCGGAGGTTGCACTTGCCGTTGCGCCGCGGGTCGTAATCGCGATGCGCCGCCGGCATTGTCAAGTTAACCGAATGTGCAACCATTTTCAGTAACTTCCTTTGCGAGACGCCGCCTTTCAGTTTCGCTGGAAGTGCTCAGTATCCGCCCGAGACGAAAGAATATTGCGAAAATCATTGCACATTCGGTTAACTTGACAATGCCTAGAAGTGTGCTGTGTATATTGTCATGGCTGAAATCTCCCTATGCTGAAAGTGAAGGCCCCGCCGTTGCCGGCGGGGCGTGAGGGTTAGTCGGCTGGCTGTTCTGCTTCGGTGGCGCTCGGCTCCTTCTCCTTGCGCTTGCGGATGACGATGCGGCCGGAAACCGT
>DASQVN010000325.1:0-4501 GCA_035640755.1 Rhodopila sp. | reverse complement strand
CCATATGTATGATTTCGCGATGGCACCTTCTTGCTTGCACTTTGAAGCGACACTTACGCTCGCACAACAGCCACATGATGAAAGCCCCGTGTGGTCGAAAGGGGAGTCATCTACGTTGCATATCGACCAGTTCGCAGTTTGCGAAATCAAGCTTCACTTACTGAAACCAACACGACCGAAATGGCTCTCGTTTTGAGAAACTCGGCATGCCCACCGCCTGGGATTCACGCCAGCCTTCGCATCGGCTCAGCAAATACCAACTCACCAACCCGCGATGGAGGTCTTTCCGATGAAGACTCTGCTAGTCGCCGCCGCCGTCGGTCTGCTCGGCATGAGCACGGCATTTGCCCAGGGACTGCCCGGCGGTAGCCAACCGCCAGTCTATGGCACGCATGCCTTCCCACAGCAGAAGTACCAGAGTGAAACCGTCTTCTCCCGGATGTGGGGACAGTTCCACGAGGATCACCGGACAGAGACGGTCAACCGCAAGCAGGTGTCCGGCACCGAGAAGGGTAGCTGACCAGAGCGGCCGGGAGGAGATCACCCTCCCGGCCGTTTCGACGGCCAATAGGCCGCAAACTTCGGGAATCCCAGGAAGCCGGCCCAGGAAGACGGCAACGTCGATATTGACCTGGAACCCGATGATCCACGTGTCCGACGCCATGCGCCAGCAGCTTCAGCGCAAGCCCCGCTACAGCCGCCGCCGCGCACATTCGCGCCATGGCCGCAGCAGGCTCGCCACGCCACCGCGCGCCGCTGCGTCTGGAGACCGCGCTACAGGCCGATTGAACGTCGACGGGCACTGTTGCGCTGTCGTCCACAGGATACCCGGTGTCTCCACCCGCACCGGCGCCGCCCCGGAAGCACGCCGAACGTCGCATCAGGTGCTCGCACGGATACGAAACTGGTCCGCATTCAAGCCTCACCCTCGGCAATCGGATCGAGGGCCGGAGCAATCCGCGATGCGGGTCAGCAGCGCGCGGCTCTCCAAAGAGACGTGAACCCTGTTCGCGCACTGGAATGCCTGCAAGGCGCCAGCAGGCAGGAACGCGGCGAGCGCAAACCCCTTGGTGTCACCGCGAAATCTGCTCCAGCTCCAGGTCCCGCGTCCGCGGCCCGAAAATCCCGATCGACAGCACCACCATCAGCATCGCAAACGCAATCAACCCGAACACCCCAACCGAACCGGCCCGGTTCAGGAAGAACCCAATAATAAAACTCGCAAACACCGTGCTGATCCGGCTGAACGAATAGGTGAACCCCACCGCCCGCGCCCGGATGCGCGTCGGGAACAGCTCGGTCTGGTACCCGTGGAACGAATACGACAGCACGTTGTTCGACAGCGTGATCAGCACCCCCAGCACGATCAGTGGCACCATCGCCGTCTGCTGCGAAAAGATCACCCCGAACACGCCGATGCAGATCGCCGACCCGACCAGCTGCCACTTCCGCTCCCACTTGTCGGCGAACAGGATCGCCAGCATCGGCCCGAACGGGTTGGCAATGGCAATGATGAACGAATAGAGCAGGCTCTCCTGCAGCTTGATCCCGCTCTGCTGCGCAATCAGCGTCGGCACCCAGGCGGCAAACCCATAGAACCCGAACGTCTGGAAGAACTGGAACACCATCAGCATCGTGGTCCGCCGGCCATACGGCGGCTGCCAGATCTCGCCAAAGCTGCCGATCGGCTCCAGCTTCTCCTCGGCATGCGCGGCCGGAGAGGGCAGAGGGCCGCCGCGCAGGTCGGCCGCCACCCGCGCCTCCAGCGTCGCCGTCACATGCTCGGCATCCAGCACCCGGCCCTGGTTGATCAGCCAGCGCGGACTCTCGGGCAGGTTGCGGCGCAGCACCCACACGACAAGCGCCCCGGCCGACCCGATGATCGCCACCCAGCGCCACCCATCCAGCCCCAGCGGCTGCAACGGCACCAGGATATAGGCCAGGAACGCCACCACCGGCACCACCGTGAACTGCACCATCTGGTTCACCGCGAACGCCCGCCCACGCAAATGCTTGGGCACCAGCTCCGCGATGTATGTGTCGATCGTCACCAGCTCCACCCCGATGCCGATCCCGGCGATCAGCCGCAGCAGGCACACCAGGTTCCCCGTCGGCATGAACGCCATCAGCAGGTTCGCCACGCTGTACCACAGCATCGAATAGGTGAAGATCGTCCGCCGCCCATACTTGTCGGCGGCAAACCCAAAGACGAACGTGCCGATGAACAGCCCCGCAAAGGTCGAGGCGACGAACAGCGCCGGCCCGCTGAAGATCCCCACCGACACCCCGGCCAGCAGCCCCGCCTTCACCAGCCCCGGAATCACATAGGCCGTCTGGAACAGGTCGTAGAACTCGAACATCCCGCCCAGCGACAGCACCGCGACCAGCAGCCACACGTGCCGCGTCGCCGGCAGCCGGTCCAGCCTGGCCAGGATCATCGCGGCTTGCGTCGGTCGCGCTGCAGTCGTACTCATCCCGTGTCCTGTCCCCCATCGGCGCGTGCCCTATTGGCGCGTCATTCGGCCCGCGCTTCCATAATGCATTCACGGAATAGGGCAACCGGGCTTGCAGTCCCCCACGATTACGCCCCACCTTCACCCTTGTTTCATCGATCGGCCGCCAACACAGGAAGGGGCCCGCCATGCCGGACATCATGCCGCCCAACGGGCCGCCGTCAGGCCGCCCCCCCAGGAACAGCCCGCCTGGCAACCGCCGGCCGGGCAAGCCGTCCGATAAGCCAACCCCGGGCAACGCGCTCCGCCGGTTCGGCTCCGCCATCCGCAAGGGCTTCCAACTCCACCCCGAGGGCCAGAAGCCGAACAAGCAGCAGGTCGGCGCCCATGCCGGCTACTGGATTCTCGCCTTCTTCGCCCTCATGCTGCTGCATAGCTGGTGGGTCGCCGATCAGTCGGTCGCCACCCTGAAATACAGCGACTTCCTGACCATGCTGCGCGACCACAAGATCGCCTCGGTCGAGGTCGAGGGCTCCCACCTCTACGGCAACTTCAAGGAACCCGACCAGCAGGGCCGCAAGCTGTTCGCCACCACCGCCGTCCCCGCCGACCTGCAGAAGGAGCTGCAGGACGCCGGCGTCACCTACACCGGCGTCGTCCCCAACCCGTTCTGGTCCAACCTCCTCTCCTGGATCATCCCACTCGGCTTGTTCTACGCCATCTGGGCATTCGGCGTCCGTCGGGCGGTGTCCAACATGGGCATGGGCGGCGGCGGGCTGATGTCGATCGGCCAGTCCCGCGCCAAGATCTACGTCGAGACCGACACGAAAACCACCTTCGCCGATGTCGCCGGCGCCGACGAAGCCAAGGAGGAACTGAAGGAAATCATCGACTTCCTCAAGGAGCCCGTCGCCTACGGCGCGCTCGGCGCCCACGTTCCCAAGGGCGTGCTGCTGGTCGGCCCGCCCGGCACCGGCAAGACCCTGCTCGCCCGCGCCGTCGCGGGGGAGGCCGGGGTTCCCTTCTTCTCCATCTCCGGCTCCGAGTTCGTGGAAATGTTCGTCGGCGTCGGCGCCGCCCGCGTCCGCGACCTGTTCCAGCAGGCCCGCGACCGGGCCCCCGCCATCATCTTCATCGATGAGCTCGACGCCCTCGGCCGCTCCCGCGGCGCCTTCGCCGGCCTCGGCGGCCATGACGAGAAGGAGCAGACGCTGAACCAGCTCCTCGTCGAGCTCGACGGCTTCGACCCCCGCACCGGCGTCATCCTGCTCGCCGCCACCAACCGCCCGGAGGTGCTCGACCCCGCCCTGCTGCGCGCCGGCCGCTTCGACCGCCAGGTCCTGGTCGACCGCCCCGACAAGGGCGCCCGCGCCGCCATCCTCCGCCTGCATCTCGCCAAGGTGAAGGCCGCGCCCGACGTCACGCCGGAAAAGATCGCCGAACTCACCCCCGGCATGACCGGGGCCGATCTCGCCAACGTCGTGAACGAGGCCGCCCTGCTGGCCACCCGCCGCGGCGCCCAGGCGGTCGAGATGTCGGACATCAACGAAGCCGTCGAACGCACCGTCGCCGGCCTCGCCCGCCGCACCCGCGTCCTCTCCCCCGAGGAACGCGAAACCGTCGCCTACCACGAGCTGGGCCACGCCCTCGTCGCCCTCTCGCTGCCCGGCACCGACCCCGTGCACAAGGTCTCCATCATCCCCCGCGGCGTCGGCGCGCTGGGCTACACCATCCAGCGCCCCACCGAGGACCGCTTCCTGATGTCCCGTGAGGAACTGGAGAACAAGATGGCCGTCCTCCTCGGCGGCCGCGCCGCCGAGGTGCTGGTGTTCAACAGGCTCTCCACCGGCGCCGCCGACGATCTGCAGAAGGTCACCGACATCGCCCGCGCCATGGTCACCCGCTTCGGCATGATCGAGGCGCTCGGCCCCGTCGTCTTCGAACGCGAGCAGCAGAGCTTCCTGAACGGCGCCATGCCCAACGCCGACCCCCGGCGCGGCTACAGCGAGTCCACCGCGCAGGAGATCGACCGCCTGATCCAGAAGCTC
>DASQVN010000324.1:0-4488 GCA_035640755.1 Rhodopila sp. | reverse complement strand
TCACGATACGCAGCCTCGTCGAGCGCACTGCCGCAGAACACCCGATGTCGGCCGAGGCACCATAGGTCGCCGGGCTGGCTGATAGCAGGGCCTGCTGGGGCCCGGCATTGATCAGCGGGATCGTTCTTGGGAGTGTCGCTGTCGTTCAGCTCTTCAATGCGCAAGTCGATCTCGGCCATCTCGAAGCCGGTGACTTCCAGGCTGAACTCGAGGCCGAGCGCGGCCGGATCGCGCAGGGCCTCGGCGAGGAGCTGGTCATTCCAGGTGGCGATCTCGATCAGGCGGTTATCGGCGATGCGGAACGCCTGGATCTGCGCGACGCTCAGATGCGACAGACAGATGGTCAGCCATGGTCCAGCCCAACTTGCGGCAGGCCAGAAGCCGGCCGTGACCGGCGATGACTGCTCGGTCCTGAGCGATGAGAATCGGAACGTTGCAGCCGAACGCCTCAATACTCTCGGCGATGCAGCCTCAGTCGCGGCTTTCAAACGACAATCTCCAACCTGGGGGCGCTAGCCCCGGGCCAAAGGGGCGCAAATTGCTTGTTGATTCCCGTCAAAGCAGGGAATTCGGAGACAGGTTCGCACCACACTCCCTCTCCGCCAGTTAAACCGCTGATATTGCATACTTTCTGGCGCGTGCGGTGCGGCCTCGGATCGGTCCCGCCCACCATCAGCCAGTCGCCGCCGCGCGATCCCCTCGCTCAAAACTCGAACGCCATCTGCGGCATATTCTCCAGCACCGGCACGTCGAAGTTCGACATCGCAACCCCAAGCAGCCGGATCGGCTTGCGCAGCGGGAACACGCTCGTGGCAAGCTCCCGGCCTGCCTGTGCCAGTTCACCCCGATCGGCGATCGGGCGGGCGTAGGTGCGGCTTCGGGTAGTCAGCTCGAAATCCGCATACTTGACCTTCACGGTCACCGTTCGCCCGCCGATTCCCGAACGTTCCCGCCAATTCCAGACATCGTCAATCAGCCCCGTCAACGCGTCCAGGATTTCCTGTTCGCTCGCCAGGTCGCGCGGGAATGTCGTCTCCGATCCTGCCGACTTGCGCGGTCGGTCCGGCACCACCGGCCGCTCGTCAACGCCCCGGGCGATCTTGTGGAAGTGGATGCCGGACTTGCCGAAATGCCGGGTCAGGAAGGCTTCAGTGCAGTTCCGAAGATCCGCGCCGGTGCGGATGCCCAGGCGATGCATCTTCGCTTCGGTGGCAGGGCCAACCCCGTGGAACCGCCCGACCGGAAGCTGCTCGACAAAGGCGGGCCCCATGTCCGGGGTAATGGTGAACTGCCCGTTCGGCTTGCGGTGGTCGGAGGCAAGCTTGGCGAGGAACTTATTGTAGGAAATCCCCGCCGATGCCGTCAGTCCCGTCTGCGCGAAGATGCGCGCCCGGATGTCCTGCGCAACTACGGTCGCATACCGGACCGTGCCTTCCGGCGGCGTCACGTCCAGATAGGCCTCGTCCAGCGACAATGGCTCGATCAGGTTGGTATAGGCGGCGAGGATCTCCCTGATCTGTGCTGATACCTCCTTGTAGACCGCGAACCTTGGCGGCACGAATACCAGCCCGGGGCACAGCCGCGCCGCAGTGACCGAGGGCATCGCCGATCGAACGCCGAACCGCCGCGCCTCATAGCTTGCCGCCGCGACAACGCCGCGCTCGCGGGAGCCCCCGACCGCCAGCGGGACGCCGCGCAGGTGCGGATTGTCGCGCTGCTCGACGGACGCATAGAAGGCGTCCATGTCGATATGGATGATCTTCCGGCGGCCACGGTCCATGCCGCGCAGGATGTCACGGCGTCGATGGATCGGCTATGACAATCATCCAGGACTGATCCAGGCCGTTCGCAGCCAGGAGGCAGACAATGAACACCCAGGACAATACCCCCGGCACAGTCTTCGATGTCATCTATCTCGTGCTGAGCGGCACCACGACCGCATCGCACGGCCCCGCATTGCTGCGCGATCTGGTCGGCCTTGGCTACAGGACCGTCATCGCCGTTCCGACGCCGAACGCCTCACGGGTGGTTGCGCCGCGCGACCTGGCCGACGTCGATGGCGTGAACGTCGTGGAAAGCTACTTCGACGCGGTCATCCGGCCACGGCCACCATACGGGGTCGTGCTGTTTGCGCCGTGCAGTTTCAATTCCCTCAACAAGCTCGCGCACGGCATCGCGGACAATCTCGCGCTGTCAATCGTGGCCGAGGCGATCGGCCGGGGCACGCCGGTCCTGGTGGCGCCCTCGCTCAACCAACCATTACTCGACCATCCCGCGGCCCAGGCATCACTGCGCACATTACGGGAGTGGGGCGTGATCATCATTCCGCCAGTGGATGACGGCCACGGTCCCCGCCTCGCTCCGGTATCCGACATCATGGACGCGGTACGGCCGTTCGTCCGGCCGGAGCCGCCGTAATGCCGGTCCGCAAAGCCGCCTGCCGGCACCGCCGGCTCGGAACGGCACGCCTCAGCCCGTCCCGAACCGGTATGCCGGCGCCTCCTCGGCGAGCATTTTGTGAACGGCGCTTGCCGGGACCGGGCGGCTGAACAGATAGCCTTGCCCTTCATCGCACGAAGCCCCGAGTATCCGCTCGGCCTGGTCCTCAGTCTCGATACCCTCGGCGATCGTCCGAATGCCGAGGTTTGCGCCCAGCCCGGCTACGGCGCGCACGATCGCGTCACTCTCGTCCTTGTCGCCCAGCTGGCGGACGAAGGACTGGTCGATCTTGATCTTGTCGAACGGGAATTTCTGAAGATAGCTCAGGGCGGAGTAGCCGGTTCCGAAATCGTCCAGCGCCAGATGCACACCCAGCGCCCGCAAATCCTCCAGCACCGCCATCATTCTTTCCCCGTCGTTGAGCATGGCGGTCTCGGTGACCTCAAGTTCCAGCCGGCCAGCTGGCAGACCGGTCTCGCGCAGGACAGAGCGGACAGTATCGACAAACCCCTCCTCGTGCAGTTGCTGAGGAGAAACGTTGACCGAGACCCTGATGTCGCCGCCCCAGCCCGCCGCCTCGCGGCAGGCCGTCCGCAATGCCCATTCGCCCAACTGCGTGATCAGCCCGCTCTCCTCAGCGATCGGGATGAAAGTCGCGGGGCCGATCGGGCCGCGTACCGGATGAGTCCAGCGCGCCAGCGCTTCGAAGCCCAGGATCTGACGTGTCCGCAGATCGACCTGGGGTTGGTAGGACAGGTGAAACCCGTCCGACTCCAGCGCCTTCCGAATCTCAATTGCGATGATGCGCCGCTCCTCCAGACGTTCCGCCATGCTGGCGTCATACACTACGAACCGGTTTCGGCCGCCCTGCTTGGCGGCATAAAGTGCCAAATCGGCCCGCTTCATCAGGTCGGTCAGGTTCGTCGCATCCACGGGTGCCCGGGCAATGCCAACGCTGACGCCGATGCACACCTTGTTGCCCTGGATCTCGAACGGTTGGGTGAGGGTCGATACGATTCGGTCTGCAACCGAGTACGCCTCCTCGGGATCGCCGCCGATCAGATGCACGATGGCGAACTCGTCGCCGCCGAGGCGGGCCAGGACGTCGGTCTTGCGCATGGTGTCGCGCATGCGCTGAGCGGCCTGGCACAGGAGCTCATCGCCTGCAGGATGCCCGTAGGTGTCGTTAACCTCCTTGAAGCGATCGAGATCACACACCAGCAGTGCGACGCCGAGCCCGCCATCGCCCAGGGCATCGTCGACCGCTGCGCTCAGCCGCTCCTGGAACATGGCGCGATTCGGCAGCTCAGTGAGCATATCGTGATGTGCAAGATGCGCGATCCGGGCAGCGGATGCTCGGCGTTCCGACGTATCCTCCATGCTGACCAACAGATGCCGGTTCGGCAGGACGGCCGCGGTCACCGTGAAGGAGCGTCCGTCGGGAAGGGAGATGTCGAAGGCCTCGCCCTTCTCGCGGCCCTGGATACCGGCGAGGCGTTCTTCCAGTTCTTTGATGATGTCGCCGGGCCAGCCTTGTGTCTGCAGATGCTCGAGCATCTCTGGTGCGGTCATGCCCCGGCAATCACGGCACGGCAGCCCGAACATTCTGACAGCGTTCTGGTTGTGCAATACTGCGACCCAGTCCGGCGAGAACATCAGTATGGCCTCGACCATGTTCTCGAACGCACCACTCAGGTTCACCTCGTTGGCCCGTACGCGGCTGGCATTATCACGGAAGACATCTAGCGCGTCCGCCAGCCGGCCGAGCTCGTCGTGGTCCCCGCGGTAGGGAATTTCGGTTTCCAGATCGCCACCGGCCAGAGACAGCATTGCCCCGGTCAGCCGCCTGAGCCGCGACAGTATGCCGCGGCTGATCAGTACGGCCATGGTGCCGATCATGCAGCCGATCGCAATCAGCATCAGTTGCAGCCGTTGCATCAGGTTGGCGCGGGCGTTCATGATCTCTAACGCTGCGGCGGTCGCCTCCCGCATCTGCGTCTTCCATTCGGTGACGACCGGCTCCATCGCGTTCACGCGGCTGACATATGC
>DASQVN010000323.1:0-8618 GCA_035640755.1 Rhodopila sp. | reverse complement strand
TGGCATCACACGCGGCGATGACATATTCCGGCCGACCGTTGACGCCATTCGGCGGTCCCGGCCGCTGGGTCTGCCCGAACTTCGTCGCCACGCTCACCTGGTCCCGCCGCCCCTTCAGGGCACGCCCCAGCACCTGCTCGTTATGCCCCCAGCCGTACATATCGGAGGAGTCGAAATGATCGATACCTCGGTCGATGGCATGGCCGATCAGGTCCTCCGACGCCCCATCATCGGCAGCGCCGTAGACGCCCGACAGCGACATGCACCCCAACCCGATCGCCGAAACCGCCAGGCCGCCGCGCCCCAGGGACCGATGTTCCAGCTTCGATTCTGCCATCTCAAACCTCCCTCCACTCAACTGCCACTATGCGGCCTGCCCGGGCACCGCGCCAGCGTCCTGCCCCACCCGTCAGGCCGCCAGGTGGCCCAGCTCGCTATTTGATGGAATAAATTCGGCCGAGCGTGTAGTATAGCGTGAAACAGTACTGGCCTGCATTCGGCGCCCCGAGACAGCGCACACACCTGATTGATCGCAGGAGATGCCCATGCCTTTGTTCTCTCCGCGTTTTGTATTGATAAAGCAATGTCGTGATGCTGCAGAAAACCACCCGCCGATGAAGCCCGGGACGAGGGGGGCAGGTGTGGCAGCGGTGCAGCAGGGCCTGATCGATCTCGGCTTCGCCATGCCGCTGTCAACGCGCCGCTTCGGCGTGCCGGACGGCATTTTCGGCAGCGAAACCAGCAATCGCGTGCAGGCGTTCCAAAGACAGCAGCACCTGACACCCGACGGAACTGTCGGCCAGCATACGATGGCCAGGCTGGACAGCCTGCTGCCCCGCCCGCACCATCCCACATCGGCGCTGCCGTTCATCGTCTCCGGCTTCCGCGTGGTACTGGCGCAGCCGACCAGCCGGATCTGCTGGGCAACCGTCCATGCCATGATGCGGTCATGGAAGCTCCAGCAGTCGGTTGGGATTCGCGACGCCGCCGCGGCGGTGGACGAGAAATACGGTGTGCTGGTGGACCACAATGAGGCGCTTCCGTCCGATGAGTTCGGGCCGTTCATCGCCGAGGCGCAGATGGCCGTCGAGCCGATGATGAACCTGACGATCAACGGCTGGCTCCATCTGCTGCGCGCCAAGGGTCTGCTCTGGGTCGGCAGCTTGAACAGCCTCGGCCCCGGCGCCGGCCTGCATTCCCGGATCATCGAAGGAATGTCAGGCGACGGCAGCGTGGACCATACGTTGATGCACATCATGGATCCGGACGGCGGCAGGAAGTACCAGGAAAGCTTCCGGGTCTTCATCGACAAGTACGAAGGCGCGTTCAGGCGGGTATCCGGCGACTATTTCCAGATCCGTCATTTCCAGTAGCCTCTTTCACCTCCGCCCCTTCCAGCGACGAGTTCAGTACGGCCGCAGAGGAACCGGAAACCCGGACACGGGGGATCCGTTTGCACCGGCATTGCCCGTTGAAGGATCATCCCCATGCCAGACGACCCGATTCCTGCGGCGACTGCCTCCGTGCCAATCACGCTGACAATCAATGGCAAGCTCCAACGCCTGTTCGTTGCTCCCTGGACGACGCTGCTGGACCTGCTGCGCTTCGAGCTCGACCTCACTGGCACCAAGAAGGGCTGCGACCACGGCCAGTGCGGCGCCTGCACCGTGTTGCTGGACGGCACGCGTGTGAACAGTTGCCTCGCCCTCGCCGTCATGAAGGACGGCGCCAGCGTCACCACTGTTGAGGGTCTGGCCAGCCAGGACGGCGAACTGCACCCGCTCCAGGACGCGTTCATCGAGCATGACGCCTTCCAATGCGGCTACTGCACTCCCGGCCAGCTCTGCTCGGCCGTTGGCCTCATGCACGAAGGCCACGCCCACACCGCTGCAGAAATCCGCGAGCAGATGAGCGGCAATCTCTGCCGCTGCGGCGCCTATCCGAACATTATTGCTGCCCTCCAAGCGATGCAGGAGCGCAAAGTGCCATGAACCGCTTCAGCTATGCGCGCCCCACCAACGTCGCAGAAGCGGTCCGGGAAGCAGGAGCCAATCCCGCCGCCCGCATTATCGCAGGCGGCACCAATCTCGTTGATCTGATGAAATACGATGTCGAACACCCAGCCCGGCTGATCGACATCACCCGCCTGCCCGGCCTCGACCAGATCGAGGATTCGCCCTCCGGCGGCCTGCGCGTCGGTGCGCTGGTCACCAACAGCGCCGCCGCCTATGACCCGCGCATCACCGGCCGCTATCCGCTGCTGGCCAGCGCCATTCTCGCGGGGGCATCGCCGCAGTTGCGCAACGCAGCCTCTGTCGGCGGCAACCTCATGCAGCGCACTCGCTGCTACTACTTCTACGACGTCGCCACCCCCTGCAACAAACGCCACCCCGGCGCCGGGTGCTCGGCGTTGCACGGCATCAACCGCATCCATGCCATCCTGGGTGCGACCGACCACTGCATCGCCACCCATCCCTCCGACATGTGCGTCGCCCTCGCCGCGCTGGAGGCGACGGTGCACGTCACCGGCCCGGATGGCGACCGCACCATCCCGTTCGGGATGTTCCACCGCCTCCCCGATGAGCAGCCCGAGCGCGATACCACCTTGAACCAGGCCGAGATCATCACCGCTGTCGAACTGCCGCCCGGAGAGGACACGACCCACTACACTTATCTCAAGCTGCGCGATCGGTTGAGCTATGCCTTCGCCCTGGTCTCGGTCGCCGCCACCCTGCGCATGAACGGTAATCGCATCGCCCGCGCCCGCCTCGCACTGGGCGGCGTGGCGCATAAGCCCTGGCGTGATCCGGCAGCCGAGGACCTGATGGTCGGCCATCCTGCCACCGCCGCAACGTTCAGCCGAGTGGCCGATCATCTCCTGGCTGGCGCCAAGGGCTATGGCCACAACGACTTCAAGATCCCCCTCGCCCGCAAGGCGATCGTCCGCGCCCTGGAACAGGCGGCCGCCGGCACGCCGCAGTCCCAGACCGACAAGCATATTGTTTAGGAAGGCAGCCCAATGTCCGTGACCATGGATGTGCCGAATGTCGGCCGCAGGCACCGCCGCGTCGACGGCCGCCTGAAGGTGACCGGCGCAGCAAAATATGCCGCCGAGTTCAAGGCCCCCGGCCTTTTGGTGGGCGCCGTCGTCTCCGCCGGCATCGCCCGGGGCCGCATCGAGCATATCGACACGCGTGGCGCCGAAGCCGTATCCGGCGTGGTGAAGGTCTATACCCACGAAAACCGCCCCGCCGTCTCCGCCAGCGGCCAGGACCATCAGGATGATGTCGCGCCGCCCGGCCAGCCGCTTCGCCCGCTGTTCGACGACCGCATTCTCTACAGCGGCCAGCCCATCGCCCTTGTTGTGGCCGAGGATTTCGCGACCGCCAGCTACGCCGCGTCACTGGTCAAGGTCTCCGCCCGACCGGAAACCCCGCACACCGACCTACTGGTGGAACGGAACAAGGCTATCGTACCCGAAGAGAAACGATCCGGTATTGCTCCGCCGCCGGATCCACGCGGCGACGCACAGGCCGCCTTCGACGCCGCGGCGGTCAAGGTGCGAAATGAGTACCACATCGCCTGCGAGCACCATAATCCGATGGAGCCGCACGCCACGACCGCCGTCTATAACGGCGACGGCACGATCACGGTGTACGACAAGATCCAGGGTGTGATGAACACCCGTGGCTACCTCGCCAAGGTTTTCGGCCTGAAGCCTGAGAACGTGCGCGTCCTCTCACCCTTCGTCGGCGGCGCCTTTGGCAGCGGGCTGCGGCCGCAGTACCAGGCCTTCCTTGCCACCATGGCCGCGCTCGACCTGCGCCGCCCGGTCCGGGTCGAGCTGACCCGCGATCAGATGTTCACCTTCGGCTTCCGGCCGGAGGCGATCAACACCGTCGCGCTGGGCGCCGACCATGACGGCACCCTTCGCTCCCTGCAGCATGAGACGATCGCGCGCACATCGAGCTTCGAGGATTATCAGGAGGTCGTCGTCAACTGGTCCAGCCTGCTGTACCACTGCGACAATGTGGCTCTCGACTACAAGCTGACGCGCCTCGATACCGCCACGCCGTGTGATATGCGCGCCCCTGGTGCCCCGACCGGTGTCTTCGGCATCGAGTGCGCGATGGACGAGCTTGCCTACGCGCTGAAGATGGACCCGCTGGAACTGCGGCTGAAGAACTACGCCGACACCGACGAGAACGAGGGCAAACCCTTCTCCAGCCGCGAACTGCGCGCCGCCGCCCGGGCCGGTGCCGAACGGTTCGGCTGGTCCCGCCGCAGCAGGGAACCGCGCTCGATGCGCGAGGGGAAGGAGCTGATCGGCTGGGGCATGGCCTCGGGCATCTGGGAAGCGCTGATGATGCCGCACACCGCGCGCGCCACGATCAGCGCCGACGGCAAGCTGGAGATTGCCTGCGCCACCGCCGACATCGGCACAGGCACCTACACCATCCTGACACAGATCGCCGCCGACGTGTTGGGCGTGGCCATGGACGACATCACCACGAAGCTGGGCGACTCGACCCTGCCACAAGCGCCCGTCGAAGGCGGCTCCTGGACCGCGGCGTCGGCCGGCTCCGCCGTCCACCTCGCCTGCAATACCCTGGCCCACCACCTGCTGACCCGCGCGCGCCAGATGGAAAACTCCCCACTGGCAAACGCCGATTTCGCGCATGTCGTATTCCGCGGCGGGCGCATCGCACTACGCTCGGCCCCCGATCGTGGCGTCGCACTTGGCGACGTACTGCGCGCCGCCGGCCTGGCGCGGATCGAGGTCGAGGAGACCGCCGAACCCGACCCGGAGACGAAAAAGAGCTATTCGCAGTACACCCACTCCGCCGTCTTCGCCGAGGTGCGGGTGGATGAACAGCTTGGCGTCAGTCGCGTCACCCGCATCGTCCAAGCTGTCGCCGCGGGGAAGATCATAAATCCGCAGACCGCGCGCAGCCAGATCATGGGCGGCACGGTGTTCGGCATCGGCATGGCACTGCACGAGGAAACGATGCTCGACCACCGCCTCGGCCGCTTCATGAATCACAACTTGGCGGAATACCACATCCCGGTGAACGCCGATGTGCCGGACATCGATGTCATCTTCGTTCAGGAGCAGGAGAAGCATAACCCGATCGGCGTAAAAGGCGTCGGTGAGATCGGCGTCGTCGGCACACCAGCCGCAATCGCCAATGCGATCTATCACGCCACCGGCCGGCGCATCCGGGACCTGCCCATCACGATCGAAAAGCTTGGACTCTGACGACTCCGCTGCGCCGCAAACGCCTGCCAGGATGATCATATCCCCTGGCAGGCGCAGTTCAGGTGATGCGCGATATCGACCGGCGACGTGCCGTTTTCCATGCCATGCCCGTCTTCGTTTCGCCGTGGCTGCTCAGAAGGGGGCGCGCTGCCGCCATCACATGGCTCGTAGCGTTGTGGCCGGCATGGCCCCCGGGAAGCTCCTAAACGGTTTGCCGATCCAGCAGACCAAACCTTCGACTATTTTAATTGCTATCAGGAGTGGAGATGCCAGGCAGGCGATCTGATATGCGCGAAATTTGCTGATCTGATATCATAGAAAAACGACACTGCCGACTCTACAAAAATTCCAACTACAACTGATCAAAATGTAAATCCTGTGCAACAGAACAGTATCACGTTACCACGCGCAAAATTTACCGAACACTTCGTTTTTCGCGGCCAGGCGCATAAGATGCGCCCATGGATTACGCCTGGCGGTTGAACGAAACGCCCCCGGCACCGCCGGCGCACGTGTCGCCCGACCCGGCGCACCACCCGCTCTTCACCCGTTTCCGCCCGGCCGTGGCGAACTGGGGCGGAACATCCTTGCGCTGGCACCTCGTCGCCCTCGTCGCCGCCGTTGCCCTGCCGCTGATCACCATGTCCGCGGCAACACTCTGGTCGCAGTTCCGCATCCAGCGTTCCCAGGCAGAGGGCCTGTTGCTTGATCAGGCCCGAGGCATGGCTCGCCTGCTCGACAGCAAGCTCATGCGCGTCGAACACGTCGCCCGCACCCTTGCCATGTCGGCCGCTGTCACCCACGGCGATATCGACGCCATCCAGAACGAAATCGCCAGTGCCAGCGCCTTGCTGATGTCCGACCTTCCGGCGGATGCCGCGCCGCCCGAGGTCATCGTCACCGACCGGAACGGCACACCTCTGCTCGACAGCGCTGCACCGCCTGACCGCCGATACCAGTCGCAGGCCGAAATCATCGACATGATCCGGGCGGGTCACGCCGGCATCTCCGGACTGCAGACTCCCCCGGACCTGGCGCGATCGTTTGTCGTCATCGTGGTCCCGGTTCATCCGGCCATCGGGGCAGACAGACATGTAGCCGCAGTCCTCGTCCTGCCACCCCGCGGTGGCTTCCGGATGGCGATCACCGGTGCGGGCATTCCCAAGCACGCCATCGCTTCTGTTCACGACCAGCGCGGCACGATCATCAGCCGGTCCTTGAACGACACCGAGGCCGTCGGCCATGTGCCAAGCCCGCGCCTGCAGCAGGCGATCGCACAAGCCGACGCGGGCCTGATCACCGAGGGGGCACGAAATCTCGAAGGCGTGCCATCGGTGATCGCCTTCGCCCGCACGCCGGTCAGCGGCTACATCTTCAAGCTCACCGTCCCCGAAAGCCTGTTCATGGCGCCGCTGCAGCGCGCGCTGATCCGCACCGCGCTGATCGGGCTGGCCGTTCTGGTGTGCGGCCTGGCGCTTGCGCTCCTGCTGGAGCGCCGCATCCTGCGTGCCTTCCGCAGCGCACTCCCCACCGGACCGGATGTCGATCTGCTGACGCAGCCCCGAACCGGCCTGCGCGAGGCCGACGCCATCGGTGGCATCGTCCGCGCCATGTTGATCGAGCGTGATGCCACCCTCTCCTGCCTGCACCAGTCGACCGAGACCACCCGCATCCTGATCGAACGCAGCCCGGTCGGCGTCGTGGTCGCCACCATCGCCGGACACGTGATCTCCGCCAATGAAGCGTTCCTGGCGATCACCGGCCACACCCGCACAGACCTCCAGGACGGCGCCATCCGCTGGGCCGCGATCATGCCCGACGAGTGGCAATCACTCGACCAGGCGGCAATCGCGGCAGCCGTGACCCAGGGCGCGCGCAAATCCCACGAGAAGGCCTACGAACGCCCGGACGGCGTCACGATTTCCGTCCTGCTCTCCTTCGGCATGATCGACCCGGCCAGGGGCCACGTCGCCGCCTTTGTTGTCGACCTGACCCGACACAAGCGCGACGAACGCGCCCTGCGCGACAGCGAGGAACGCTATCGCGCGCTTTCCTCCGCGGCCCGGGAAGGGGTCGCAATGCATGAGAAGGGCGTCATCATCGAAGCCAATGACGCGTATTGGCGCATGTTCGGCTTTGACGCGCGGGAAGACATCATCGGCCGCAACGCGCGCGACCTGATCGCGCCGGAGGCGCTTCCCGACGTGCTTGACAAGATCAGGACCCGTTTCCCGGGTGCCTATGAAAGCGTCGGCCTGCGCCTGGACGGCACCCGGTTTCCGGCGGAATTCCAGGGCTGCACCGCACAGTACCAAGGGCGCAATGTCCGGATCTCCTTCGTCCGTGACCTGACCCAGCAGAAGGCGTCCGAAGCCGCCCTGCGCGAAACGGAAGCCAGCTTCGCGGCACTTGCCGATTCCATGCCGCAGCTCATCTGGACCGCGCAGCCCGACGGCCGGAACGACTACTTCAACGCCCGCTACCGTGAGTTCACCGGCTGGTCCGCCGATGCCTTGTCGAACGAGCGCTGGCAGAACCTGCTGCACCCCGACGACGCGCCGGCCCTAGCCGAGCGTTGGCAGCATGCCGTGCGCACCGGCGAGCCGTTCGAAGCCGAATCCCGGCTGAGGCGCCATGACGGCGTGTACCGCTGGATGCCGGTCCGCGCCCTGCCCGTGCATCACTCCCAAGCCGGAACAATCCGCCGCTGGTTCGACTCCTGCACCGACATCACCGACCTGGTAGAGACCCGTGAAATCTCCGTCCGCGGCAGAGCCGAACTGGAAGCGCTGGTGGAGGAGCGGACGCAGGCTCTGCAGGAGGCCGAACGCCGCCTCGCCCACTCGGAGCGCATGAAGGCGTTGGGCCAGCTCGCCGGCGGCATCGCGCATGACTTCAACAATGTACTGCAAGCTGTCCAGGGCGGCGGTGCGCTGATCGAGCGGCGGCCGGACAACGTCGCCGACGTGCGGCGCTATGCCACGATGATCCTGCATGCCGCCGAACGCGGTGCCTCGATCACGCATCGGTTGCTCGCCTTCTCGCGTCGGGCGGACCTGCGCGCCGAACCGGTCGGCGCAGAGCCGCTGCTGATCGGTCTGCGCGACATTCTGACCCACACGCTGGGCTCCGGCATCGAAGTACAGGTAGCCATCGCCCCCGACCTGCCGCCATTGTTCGCGGACCGCAGCCAGTTGGAGACCGTGCTGGTCAACCTCGCAACAAACGCGCGCGACGCCATGTCCGGCCTCGGCACACTCAGCTTCGCTGCAACCTCCGTCGTATGTTGGGCTGCCCAGCAGCCATGCCGCGACCTGCATCTCGCACCCGGCCACTACATTCAACTGTCCGTGACAGA
>DASQVN010000322.1:0-3505 GCA_035640755.1 Rhodopila sp. | reverse complement strand
ACCGCCGCCGCCTGCGTTGCCGGCGCCGCCGGCAGGTGCCTGTGAAATTCCCCGTTGATCCGATAGCCGACGCCGATCTTCAGCTCCTCCAGCCCGTCCAGCACATCGAGCTTGGTCAGCGCGATCCCCTGCACGCCGCCGACCTTCACCGCCTGGCGCACCAGCGCCGCATCGAACCACCCGCAGCGCCGGCGCCGCCCGGTCACCGTGCCGAACTCACGCCCCCTGTCGCCCAGCAACTGCCCGGTTGCGTCATGCAGCTCGGTCGGGAACGGACCCGACCCGACCCGGGTGGAATACGCCTTCGCGATCCCCAGCACGAACCCGACCGCCGCCGGCCCCATCCCGCTGCCCGAGGCCGCCGTCGCCGCGACAGTATTGGAGGAGGTGACGAACGGATACGTGCCATGATCCACATCCAGCATCACTGCCTGCGCACCCTCGAACAGGATGCGCTTGCCGCCGCGGCGCAGCTCGTCCAGCCGCTCCCACACCGGTTCAGCGAACGGCAGGATCTGCGGCGCCAGCGCCAGCAGCCCCTGCATCAGGCTGTCCTTGCTGAACGGCGCCACCCCGAGGCCCTGCAACAGCGTATTGTAGTGCAGCAGCAGCTCATCGAGCTTGGAAGACAGCGTCTCCGGCTCCGCCAGGTCAGCAACCCGGATCGCGCGGCGTGCCACCTTGTCCTCATAGGCCGGCCCGATGCCGCGCCCGGTGGTGCCGATCCTGCGCGCGCCGCGCGCGTCCTCCCGTGCCTTGTCCAGCGCCGGGTGCAGTGGCAGGATCAGCACCGCGTTCTCGGCCACGCGCAGCGTCTGCGGGGTCACGTTCAGTCCCTGCGACCGCACCCGCGCGATCTCCGCCAGCAGCGCCTCGGGGTCGACGACCACACCGTTCCCGATCACCCCCAGCTTGCCGCGCACCAGCCCCGACGGCAGCAGTGACAGCTTGTACGTCTGATTGCCGACAACCAGCGTATGCCCCGCGTTATGCCCGCCCTGGAACCGCACCACCACGTCCGCTCGGCTGGCCAGCCAATCGACAACTTTCCCTTTGCCTTCGTCACCCCACTGGGCGCCGATCACAGCGACATTGGCCATGTTACTCAGCCTTTGCTGTTGATAAGCGCAGCTTTTCCACCGCGCAGGACATAGGAACAGCCCAGGCGCTTCGCCTCGGCCGTGTCATCGGCCACGGCCCCAAGCCCCGCCACGGTGGCAAATCCCTCCCGCCGCAGCTTAGCCGCAACCGACCGGTCGGCCCCGAACGGCACGAACACGCGCGGCCGAGCCTGCCGAGGCGGTGCTGCGCGGAGGATTGCGTCGGGATACAGCGTCAACCCCGTCGCCGGCTCGCTCTCGCCGCACATGTACCGCCCGCCGCGCCCGAGCTCCTCATGCCGCCCCGGCGCGTACACCGTGACCGAGACCCCCGTCTCATACCGGAATCCCCGGAACTCCACCGGATCGACCGTCAGCCGCAGCGCCGGATCGACGACACGGATTGCCGCCACCGTCTCCGCCGCCCGCTGCGCCAGCGCCCCCGCCTGGTCCGGCAGCTTTGCCTCGGCCAGCGCCGCCAGTGCGCCATCCGCCATACCCGCCGAATCCAGCAGCGCCGTCAGCACCCCAGCCAGCGTCCCGCCATGCCTGGCGACGGCCGCGGCATCCTTCCGGTCCAGCGCCCGCGCCAGCAGGGCCCGCTCCGTCCCCTGGATGCCGGCGTGGTCTAGCAGTGACGGCACCAGCATCGGCAGCGTCAGGTCGAAGCTGACCCGTGTCAGCCCCACCGTCGCCAGCGCCTCGGCCGCCACCACCACGGTTTCCGCATCCGCCGCCGCGCTGTCCGGCCCGATCAGCTCGATCCCCGCCTGCGCCACCTGCCGCTCCGGCGCGATCTGGCTGCCCCGCACCCGCAGGCACTGCCCGGCATAGGAAAGCCGCAGCGGCCGAGGCGCCCCCGCCAGCCGCGTCATCGCGATCCGCGCCACCTGGGGCGTCGTATCCGCCCGCAGCCCCATCATCCGCTGGCTGTCCGGGTCCATCAGCCGGAACGTCTGCTCCGCCACCGCCGCGCCCGAACCCGCCAGCAGGCTGTCCTCGAACTCCAGCAGCGGCGGTTTGACGCGCTGGTAGCCATGCGCTGCGAACACGTTCATCAGCATCTCGACCGCAGCCGCCTCCGTCTCCGCCTCGGGCGGGAGCAGGTCACGCAGGCCGGCGGGCAGCAGCGCCGGGTTGGGCGGCAGGTCATCGGTCATGTCGGGCGTCAGCTACCAGCAAACCGTTCGGTGGGAAACACCCTTCCCGCATGCCGGCTTGCCCCTGCGCCTTGGCCGTTAACGTGCCGTTAAGGTTTGACGACTAGCTTCGGCGGCGCACGCCATGCTGTTCCACACGCAAGCATTCATCCTCGGCTTCCTTCCGGTGTGCCTGGCCGGCTTCTTCCTGGCCGGCCGCCTGCTGGGCGCCGACTGGGCACTGCGCTGGCTGCTGCTCGCCAGCATGATCTTCTACGCCTGGTGGAACCCCGCGCACCTGCCGCTGCTCGTCGGTTCCGTGCTGATCAACTACGCTATCGCCCGCCAGATCCGCCGCTCAGGCCGCCCCCGCGCCTGGCTCATTGTCGGCGTCGCCCTGAATCTGGGCCTCCTCGGCTGGTTCAAGTACGCCGATTTCCTGCTGCACACGCTCTGGCCCGCTGCCCCTGTCCTGGGCATCACCCTGCCGCTCGCGATCAGCTTCTTCACCTTCCAGCAGATCATGTTCCTGGTCGATACCGCCATTGCGCCCGACTATTCCGATACGAAACTGCTCCCCTACGCCGCCTTCGTCACCTTCTTCCCCCATTTGATCGCCGGCCCGATCGTCCGCCCGGCCGAAATCATCCCCCAGCTCGCCAACCGAACCCTTGCCCGCCTATCCCCCGCCAACCTGACAGACGGTCTGTTGATCTTCCTGCTGGGTCTCGCCAAGAAGCTTGTGCTGGCGGACATGTTCGGCGCCTTCGCCGACACCGGCTTCGACGCCGCCGCCCACGGCGCCACGCTGACCTTCTTCGAGGCCTGGTACGCCACCCTCTCCTACGCCCTGCAAATCTACTTCGACTTTTCCGGCTATTCCGACATGGCGATGGGCCTCGCCCGGATGCTGAACGTCCGCTTCCCGCTCAACTTCGACAGTCCCTACCATTCCGCCAACATCGCCGAGTTCTGGCGGCGCTGGCACATCACCCTTGGCGCCTTCCTGCGCGACTATCTGTATATCCCCCTGGGCGGCAACCGCTGCGCCCCCTGGCGCCAGGCCGCCAACCTGATGGCGACCATGCTGCTCGCCGGCCTTTGGCACGGCGCCGCCTGGACCTTTGTCCTCTGGGGCGGCCTGCATGGCGCGTACTTGATCATCCACCGCCTTTACCGCCAGGCCCTGCCCCCGCTGCCGCGCGCCCTGGGTCAGGCATTCACCCTGCTGGCTGTCATCATCGCCTGGGTCCCCTTCCGCGCCAC
>DASQVN010000321.1:0-3988 GCA_035640755.1 Rhodopila sp. | reverse complement strand
ACGCGCGATGGTCGCCGGCGAATTCATGCACGAAGATCAGCGGTGTGCCCGCGCCGGTCTCTTCATAGTATAGGCGGACACCATCGTCGGTGGTGGCGTGCGGCATCGGCAGGCTCCGGTGTTGCGGTCGCGCGTGACCGTTTGGGGGTGAACATCTCCGCAAACGTGCATCACGCGCTCAACAGCTGCAGCGTGATCCGCTCGGCCGAGAGGGTCAACCTCCGTGACGCACGCCGCAGCGGCCGGATGTCGCCATCCTCGGGTTCCGAGCGGGGTAAGCAAATATTCCTTGCAATAGCCTAACGTATCCGGCTATGGAACAAATACCGAACCACTCTCAGGCAGACACCGCATGTCAGACCCAGGCAACATCGCAGGCACCGCCACCATGTCGGATACCGGCGACGCAATCCTCGAAGCCGTCGCCAGCAAGCTCGTCTGGCTGTTCCGCGATCCCGACGACAGCCGACAAACCGCCCGCACCGCCGCCCTCCAGGCGATCGCCGCGTGCAATCCGCAGACCCCGCTCGAATGCCTGCTCGTCGGCCGCATGCTGGCCCTATCCCTTTCCGCCATTGATGCCGCCGGCAAGGCGGCAACGCCCGGCTGCCCGGACCGGCTGCAGCTTCAATATCTTACGAAGACCAACACCCTCAGCCGCCAGGCCCAGCAGGCCGAGGCTGAATGGGCGCGGTTGCGCGTCCCATCGCGCCCCCAGCCGCAGCCGACCTTGCGGCCGCAGCCCCAGCAACAGCCCGAGAAGCAGCCGAAACCGCAACCGCAGGCGGCCCCGCCAAAGCCGCAAGCTGCCCCGGCCCAGCCCAGGCCAGCCACCCCAGGGCCAGCCGTGCCGCCACCCGCCGATGCCGCGCTGCAGGCCCTGCTCGACCTGGCAGCGACCGCGGCCACCCGGCCCGGGTCGTCGGCTTCTCCGCTGGCCGCCTCCAGCCCGCCGCGTTCGCCGTCCTTCCGGGAATCTCTGCTGCAGCGCACCGCGATGTCCCGCTGAACGCCGGGCACGCCGGGGCGGCCGGCGGCCATCAACCCAAACCCGCCCAGTATCCGATCGCAGGGAAGCATGAGACGCGCAGCGACCACGATTCGGCGCGTGAATCGGATACGTGAAACCATGCGACGCATCGCGCGTCTCTGATGCGCGATACTAGCCGCATTGCATCAGATGCATGACAAATAGACTCGCCGCTATACAATAACGTCGCTTATGATCAGCAGAACCTCTTGAGGATACCTCCTTGCACGAGTTCCAACGCGATCTGCTGTTCCTGCTGCACGACGTCGCCCGCCTGCTGCGGGTCGAGGGCGACAAGCGCGCACGCAGCCACGGGATGACCCGCGCCCAATGGGGCATCCTGGTCTGGCTGGAACGCCAGCCCGGTATCTCCCAGAAGGAACTGTCCGAGCTGCTCGAGGTTGAGCCCATCACCGTCGCCCGCCTGATCGACCGGCTGGAAGCGCGCGGCATGGTCGAACGCCGCCCGGATCCGCGCGACCGCCGCATCTGGCGGCTGCACCTGCGGCCGCAGGCCTACGGAGTCCTGCATGAGATCGATCAGCAGCGCGCCGAGATCACCCGCAACCTGACCGCAGGAATCGACCAGGACGACTTGGCGATCATGACCGAGGCACTGCTGCGCATGAAGGCAACCCTCACCCAGGATGCCCATGCCGCCCGCAGAGCCACCGAACCCAGCCAGGCCACCGCGGCGGAGGCCGTCTGACATGTCCCAGGCAACCGTCTCCAATCCCAGGGTCAGTGAACGGGTTGGCGACCACGTCGCCGAACCCCGCGTCCGTTCCCGCCGGAACCTCCGCGCGATCCTCCGCCCGCTGCTGATGATCGGCGGCATCGTCGCGGTGATCGTGGCGGTCGGCTGGTACTGGCTCGCCGGCGGGCGCATCGTCTCGATCGACGACGCCTATGTCCGCGCCGCCAAGGAGGTCATCTCCACCGACGTCTCCGGCATCGTCGCCCAGGTCCCGGTGCATGAGGGCCAGCTCGTCAACAAGGGCGACGTGCTGCTGCGCCTCGACGCCCGCCCGTTCGAAATCGCGCTCGCCGGCGCCAAGGCCAGCCTCGGCAGCACGGTCTCCACCCTGAACGCCGAGAAGCTCGACTACCAGCGCATGTTGCGCGACGTGAAGGTGAAGCAGGCCCAGGTCGACTCCGATCAGGCCGACTACGACCGCTTCGCCGGCCTCGTGAAAAGCGGCGGCGTCACCCGCGCCGAATACGACAACGCCCGCTTCAAATTGATGGCCGACAGGCAGGCGGTCGAGGCGCTGAAGGTCGCCACCGAAGTGCAACTCGCACGCCTCGGCGGCGACCCCGACGTCGATGTCACCACCATGGCCGAATACCTGCAGGCCAAGGCCAAGGTGGATGAGGCGCAGCGCCAGCTCGACCACACGGTGATCTACGCCCCGTTCAGCGGCATCGTCACCCAGGTCGAGACCGTGCAGCCCGGCATGTATCTCGCCGCCGCCACCGCCGCCTTCGGCCTCGTCTCGCGCGACAACATCTGGATCGAGGCCAACCCCAAGGAGACCGAGATCACCCACGTCCGGCCCGGCAACCCGGTCGATATCTCGGTCGATACCTATCCCGGCGTCACCTGGCATGGCGAGGTCGAATCGATCGCGCCCAACAGCGGCTCGGAATTCTCCATCCTGCCGGCGCAGAACACCTCGGGCAACTGGGTCAAGGTGGTGCAGCGCATCCCGATCCGCATCAAGGTGCTGCGCAAGGACGGCGATCCGCCGCTGCGCACGGGCATGAGCGTGATCGCCGACATCGATACCGGCCACCGCCGCACCTGGCGCGACCTCTTCTGATCCATGCCAGTCACCTGATCCATGTCTGTCACCACGGCCGCCCGCTCGGCCATCACCGCACCCGCCCCGGCCGACAGGGTGCCGCACCGGATGATCATCACCCTGTGCACCGTCGGCGCGACGCTGATGCAGGCGCTCGACCAGACCATCGCCAACGTCGCGCTGCCCTACATGCAGGGCAGCCTGTCGGCCACATATGACGAGATCACCTGGGTCCTGACCTCCTACATCACCGCCGCGGCGATCATGACCGCGCCGGTCGGCTGGCTGGCGGCGCGCTTCGGCCGCAAGTACCTGTTCATCACCTGCCTGATCGGCTTCACCATCACCTCCATGATGTGCGGCGCGGCGCAGAGCCTGCCGCAGATGGTGCTGTTCCGGCTGCTGCAGGGCGTGTTCGGCGCGGCACTCGTGCCGCTGTCGCAGGCGACCATGATGGACATCTACCCGCTCGAGCAGCGCGGCAAGGCGATGGCGATCTGGGGTGTCGGCGTCATGGTCGGCCCGATCCTCGGCCCCACACTCGGCGGCTACCTGACCGAGATGTACAACTGGCGCTTCGTCTTCTACATCAACCTGCCGTTCGGCATCCTCGCCACGCTTGGCCTTGTGTTCTTCATGCCCCGATCGTTCGCCAACTACAGCATGAAGTTCGATTGGATCGGCTTCGGCGTGCTGTCGCTGGGCATCGGCGGGCTGCAGATGATGCTCGACCGCGGCCAGAACCAGGACTGGTTCACCTCCAACGAGATCATCGCTGAGTGCATCCTCGGCGGCCTCGGCGTCTATCTGTTCATCGTCCACATGATCACGGCGAAGAAGCCGTTCATCCCGCCGGTGCTGTTCAAGGATCGCAACTTCGCCGCCGGCCTGATACTGATGTTCACCACCGGCACGATCCTGGTCTCCAGCTCCTCCCTCATGGCGCCATGGCTGCAGAACCTCGCCAACTACCCGGTGGAGACGGCAGGCCTGATCATGGCCCCGCGCGGCATCGGCACCATGGCGGCAATGCTGACCGGCGGGCGCCTCGCCTCGAAGATGGACCCGCGCATGCTAATGGCCGCCGGCGTGCTGATGCTCGCCTGGTCGATGTGGGAGCAGACGGGCTGGACCCCCGACGTCGCGCAATCGA
>DASQVN010000320.1:0-5530 GCA_035640755.1 Rhodopila sp. | reverse complement strand
CCGATCGACCCCTTCATACCGCAGCGCATGCAGCAGGTCGGCAAAGCGGGTGAAGCTTGGAAAGCTGCGGGCAACGATGTGGGGGATGGCAACAAACCCGGCGCGGACGAGTGCCCCCGCAACGTCCGCCAGCCGCCGGTGCGTCGCAGACGGCGGGAAGGCGACATAGACCTCGGTGCCGGGCGGCAGCATGTCCATGCAATGCGCCACAACGCTGTCACGCCGCCCGGTCACCTCGATCGAGTAGCCGCGCAGCAGCGCCGCCTCGGCGCTGGAAAGCGTATCGACGGTCATAGCTGATCCCTCTTGCGGGAGATGATGTAGGACTCGTCACGGAACCAAAGCCCGCCGTGGCGCCGCAGCACGGCCCGCGTTGTCTCAAGGTAGCGCGAATCGGCCATCGTCTCGGCGAGGCGGTCATCCTCGATCTGCGCGACATAGGTCGCGGCATTCCAGGCGGCGAACAGGGTGGAGGTGCCGATCACCGCGCCGCCATCGTGGATTTCGTCGGGCAGCGTGTGCATGTCGTAGCGGAACACCGAGCGCTCATCCGCGTAGGCGTTGAAGTTGTAGCGCCGCGCGGCGCTGCCCAGCTCGGTCTTGGTGGTCCGCAGCAGCGTGTGCCGGTCGACCTGGAACGGATTCTCATCCGGCCAGATGTGCTGGATGATCTCCAGTCCCGGATCGCCGCCGCAGGAGTGAATGCCGATCAGCCGCCCGCCCGGTGCCAGCGCGCGGGTCAGGGGTGCGATCACCCGGCGCGCCTTGAAGAGGGTAGAGGCGCGGGCCCGGTAGGGCTGGGAGGCGATCACCAGGTCGAAATCCGCACGGGCGGCGCCACGACGGGGGATGACGCTGTCCAGCAGGAAGCGCTGGTCCTCCCGATACAGGATCAGCACGACCGGCTTGGCGTAGACCGGGTTGCCGGTCTTCGGGCTGACCGAGGCATGCCAATGCTGTGTCAGGAACGGCTGCAGCGCGGTGATCTGCTCCTCGAACTCGGCCGAGGTGCTGCCGCGCAGGGCAACCTCTTCCCATACCAGGCTGGTTGCTGCGGCGACCGCCGAGGGCAGCAGCCAGGGCGCCTCGGCGTAGTACATGTTGGTCATGATCAGCACGGTCGGCGGATGTTCCTGGAACCGGTCCGGCATCTTCTCCAGCGCCAGGCGCACATCCTCGAGGCTGATTTCCTTGCCGACGACATAGAACGGCATCCAGCG
Source organism: Rhodopila sp. (assembly GCA_035640755.1). GTDB lineage: Bacteria > Pseudomonadota > Alphaproteobacteria > Acetobacterales > Acetobacteraceae > Rhodopila. Next base: position 4,310 of record DASQVN010000320.1, on the reverse strand, counting down.
GAACCGCTGGTGCATCGAGCGCATGGCGCGCGCCAGCACGGTGCCGTCGCCCACGCCGGCATCGAACAGCCGCACCGCCGGCGGGCGCGGATGGATATTGCCGAGTTCCAGCGCAACGCGGCTCGCCACCACCCACTTCTCGCTGCAGGTGTTTACGAACATCAGGTATTTCTGGCGGTTGTCGTAGAAGCGGAAGTTCTTGACCGGATCGCGTTCAGGCACCTGCGGCGCCGCGGCGGGCATGGGGGCAATGGCCGCGCCGTTCCCCTCGATGAACTTGTGGACGCGCTGCACGGTCTCCAGCGTCACGCGCCCGCCGTAGCGCAGCCGGCTGGTGAATTTCCCATCATTGACCGCCCGGCGGCCGAAGGTGCTTTCGGCCATGCCGGTGCGGCGGCAGTAGTCCGAGATCTGTTGCAGCAGGGCCTCGGCGTTCATGGCGCCCAGCGTCCTCCGTATTCGCGGGGATGGTAGGCACGGTTCCCACCCAGGAAAACCACAAACGGTCCCACTGCCAGAGTGGGATGGGTCCCACTCCTTCGGCGGCTATGCCGCGATGCGGTCGGAGACGCGCATGTCCTGCCGGAACGTCTCGGCGATATGCGCGGCCAGCACATCGGTCAGCGGCTGCGTCGGGTCGCGTCCCTTCAGCAGCAGGATGCCGGCCTCGGGCAGCTCCGGCATGCCCTCATCCGGGCGCAGCACGCGCAGCCCCTCGGGCAGCAGCGTCGTGATCGGCGACACCGTTACCGCCAGCCCGGCCAGCACGGCAACATGGGTTCCCGCCAGCGTCGCCGAGGTATAGCCGACCCGGTACCGCCGCCCGGCCTTGTCGAGCGTGCGCAGCGTTGCCTGGCGCCAGGAGCAGTCGCCCGCGGACAGCGCCAACGGCAGCGGGTCCATCCGGTGCGGCGCATGCCGGTCCGAGGTGATCCATTGCAGCGGCCCGCTCCATAGCCGCGTCGTTGGCCAGTTCCGCGGCTCCTGATGTTCCGAGCACAGGGTCAGGTCGAGATCGCCGGCTTTCAGACGCTCGACCAGGTCGCTCGAGGGCAGGCAAAGCACGTCGACTTCCACCGCCGGGTGCGTCTGCGCGAACCGCTTCAGCACCGGCGGCAGATACCGCATCGCATAGTCATCCGGCGTGCCGAGGCACACGGTGCCGCGCACCACCGGCGCATGAAATGCCGACCAGATCGCATCGTTCAGCGCCAGCAGTTCGCGCGCCTTTTCGAGCAGGTAGCGGCCATGCGGCGTGAGCTGCACCGCGCCACCCTTGCCGCGCGCCAGCACCTTCTCGCCGAGCAGCGCCTCGAGCCGCTGGACCTGCATGGAGACAGCCGACTGCGTGCGCCCAACCCGCTCCGCCGCGCGGGTGAAGCTGCCGTCTTCGGCGATATAGACGAAGGCCCGGAGCAGGTCCGGGTCGATGCCGGTCGGGCGGCCCATCTGTGTGCTCATGTTCATCAGTATCCCTGATACCAGGTATCAATGCAATTCGTTTCCCTGATCTGGTCTGCAACCCATCTTGTATGGGCAACGGCATGGAACAGGAGGGTTGTATGCTCGCGAACAAGATCATCATGTCTCCGCGGGAACTGCCGGCCGCGGAGCGGCGACGGCCAGGGCTCACCGGCGGCCTCAGGCGCCTGGGTGACTGGCTGGACCGCGCGCTGCACAATCACACGACCCGCCGCTATCTCGCGGACATGGACGACCGGATGCTTGCCGATATCGGCGTGTCGCGCACACTGGCGCAGCAGGAGGCGTCGCGGTGGATGTGGGACTGAGGTCCAGGTCACGCGTGTACAGGTCACGCGGGGGCGAGTTGCTTGACCTTGCGGCCCCGATCGTGCCTGAATGCCCGATGCAGCAGGGGAAAATCCTTCCACGCGGAAAGCACGCCACGCGGAAAGGACAGGCTCTGATGAGACTCGCTTCGGCTACGCAACTTTGACGTTGTCCAGTAAACCGGAGTTCACAATGAAATACCTGCAACTCGCCGCTCTGGCCGTCACTGCCGGCCTGTTCGTGGCCGCGCCGGCCTTCGCGCAATCATCCAACAGCAATTCATCCACGGCCACGGCGAAGCAGCCGACGGATGGCAACAGTCCGACCGTCGTCGGTCCGGGCAGCGCCGCCTACAAGCAGCGCACGGATGGCAACAGTCCCACTGTCGTCGGTCCGGGCAGCGCCGCCTACAAGCAGCGCACGGATGGCAACAGCCCGACGGTGGTCGGTCCCGCCAGCGGCGCGTATCAGAATCGCTGACGCAGGCCGTGTCGCTGCGCCAGGATACGGCCGCTCCGTCACGCCGGTCCTGGCGCCTGCCTGGGTGCCTTCCGGGGCACCCTCCTGGCCGACAATCCGCGCACAGCCCCGCACCATGCCGCGCTTGATGCTGAAATCTTCATTGCGCAGAACGGTAATTCCTCTCGTCGCGCTCTGGTTCGCCGGCGTCCCGGCCGATGCGGCGGATGTTACGTCCAGCATTTCCGAGGTCCTGAGCCGCGTGCTGCCGACGGTCGTCAATATCTCGGTCCGCAAGTTCCAGCAGCCGGCTTCCTCGTCCAGCACGGCGGCGACGGTGCAGTCCGCGCTGCCGCCCGACAGCCCGCAGATCCACAGCTATGTCGGCTCGGGCTTCGTGATCGATGCGTCCGGCCTGATCGTCACCAATTATCACGTGGTCGAGAACGCCTTCCAAATCACCGTCAAGTTCAGCGACGGCACCGTCGCCCAGGGCAACGCCATCCACGCCTCGCGCGTCGCCGACCTCGCGCTGGTCAAGGTGAACGTGGACCATTCGCTGCCGACCGCGCACTGGGGCAACAGCGACGCGCTGAAGGTCGGCGACCAGGTGTTCGCGGCCGGCAACCCCTTCGGCCTGGGTGTCTCCGTCTCCGCCGGCATCGTCAGCGCGCTGAACCGCGACATCGAGAACTCTCCCTATGACGACCTGATCCAGACCGACGCCGCCATCAACCACGGCAACTCGGGCGGCCCGCTGTTCGACATGCAGGGCGATGTCGTCGGCGTCGACTCCGACATCATCTCCCCCACCGCCGGCTCGGTCGGCATCGGCTTCGCCCTGCCGGCGCACAATGCGCAGTTCGTGCTCGACCAGTTGATCAAGTACGGCCAGGTCCGGCCGTCCTGGGTCGGACTCAAGGTGCAGCAGGTCACCAACGACATGGCCCTCGCGATGGGCATGGCACGTGCCGAAGGCTCGATCGTTTCGTGGGTGCTTCCCGGCTCCCCGGCGCAGAAGGCCGGCCTGCAGATCGGCGATATTGTGCTGCGCTACGGCAGCACGACCCCCAGCGACGAACGCGCCCTGCTGCGCGACCTTGCCGAGAGCCCCATTGGTACCACGATCTCCCTGACCGTGCTGCGCGGCGGGAAGGAAGTGGGCCTGTCGGTCACCACCCAGGCCTGGCCGGCCGACCAGTGGAATGAGCGGGATGCCCCGGTGCAGGTGAAGAAGCCGGACCTGGTCATCCCGCGTGACCTCGGCCTGACCCTCTCCGCCATCGATCCCAGCAAGAAATCCAGCATGGGGCTGGAGGACGGGCTGACCGGCGTGCTGATCACCAACGTCCTGCCCAACTCCGACCCCGCCGGCCACGGGCTGATGGCCGGCGACATCATCCTGCGCGTCTGGGACCAGACCGTTGACACTCCCGCCGCGGTGCAGGCGGATATCGACGCAGCCCGCGCCCAGGGCCGGAAGTTCGTCATGATGCTGATCCTGCCGAAGGTGCGCACCGTCCCGGGCCCGAAATGGGTCACTCTCCAGGTCGGCCCCAACTGGCTGTAGCGCCTCGCTGCAGTCCCTGGGCATCCGCGCCTGCTGCAGCTCTCCGCGGCGACCGCCATCCTGCAATCCGCTGCTGGTAAACGCGTGGTTTTTCGCCATATCAGCGGGGTGACAGAGGCCCGCATGGCAGGACCAACTTGCAATCCTATGCTGAACCCGTAATGAAGCGCGACGACCGCGCCGACAGGTGATGACCGCGACTCAGACCAACTACGCAATGACATCGGACCGCCGCGTGCCGGTCCTGCTGCCATACCCGTTCCCCGGCCCGTTCGACTACCGCGTGCCGGCCGAACTGGCGCCCGCGCCGGGCGATGTCGTCGTCGTGCCACTCAACCGCCGTGAAGAGGTCGGCGTGGTCTGGGATTCCCCGCCCGACCAGGCGGTGCCGCCGCATAAGCTGAAATCCGTCGCCGGCATCCTCGATACGCCGCCGATGGGCGAATCGCTGCGCCGCTTCGTCGACTGGATCGCCGCCTACACCCTCGCC
>DASQVN010000319.1:0-3514 GCA_035640755.1 Rhodopila sp. | reverse complement strand
ATCACCGCCTTCACCATATAAAGCGTGAAGCCTTTGGCCATCTCGGTGGTGACCGCCGGAGGCATGGCGAGCTCCGTCCGGTTCACGACCGCGTCGATCAATACGGGTCCGTTATGGGCGAGTGCCGCGGCAATGCCGGCCTCGACGTCGCCGGGGTCCTCGAGGCGGATCCCCTTCATACCGACCGCTTCTGCCATCGCGGCGAAATTCGGGTTCTGGAGTTCGGTGCCGGCAGGAAGGAAGCCCGTCGATTTCTGCTCAAGCTCGATGAAGCCGAGAGCGCCGTTGTTGAAGACGACAACCTTCACCGGCAGGCGCAATTGCGCCAGACTGAGGAGATCGCCCATCAGCATGGCAAATCCGCCGTCACCCGATAGCGAAACGACCTGCCGGCCGGGGAATGCCGCTTGCGCGCCGATCGCCTGCGCCATCGCGTTGGCCATGGACCCGTGCCAGAACGAGCCGAGAAGCCGCCGCTTGCCGTTCATCGCAAGATAACGCGCGGCCCAGACTGTCGGCAGGCCAACGTCGCAGGTGAAGACGGCGTCGCCGGCGGCCTGGTCGCTGATCGCTTTGGCAACTTGCTGCGGGTGGATCGGCCGCCGGCCGGGCGTGCCGGCGGCCAGGTCGTCGAGGCTCTTGCGGGTCTTGCGATAGTGCGCTATCGCCTGGTCGAGATGCGAGCGATTGCGCTTTTCCTCAAGCAGCGGCAGCAGCGCCTCGATCGTCGCGCGAACGTCGCCCACGACGCCGAGATCGACCGGGGCACGGCGGCCGATCTGCTCCGCGCGCAGATCGACCTGGGCAATGCGCACGCCGGCGCCCTGAGGATAGAACTGGCGATAGGGAAAGTCGGTGCCGAGCATCAGCAGGATGTCGCAGTCGAGCATGGCGTAGTAGCCGGACGAGAAACCTATCAAGCCGGTCATGCCGACGCTGTAGGGGTTGTCCCATTCGACGTGCTCTTTGCCGCGCAGGGCATGCACCATCGGCGCCTTCAGGCGTTCGCCGAGCGCCAGTAGTTCGGCATGCGCGCCCTGACATCCCGAGCCACACAGCAGCGTAATCCGCTCGCTGCCATTGAGTAGCGCTGCCAGCTTGTCGAGATCCCGCGGCGCCGGGGTCACCACCGGCGCGGGCGGCAGCAGGCCCTCCACCTTGGCCAACGGCGCGTCTGCCGCGCTCCGCAGGGCGACATCGCCCGGTAGCACCAGCACCGACGCGCCTCGTTTGCCGACCGCCTCGCGAATCGCCACTTCGAGCGCGCGTGGCATTTGGTCTGAACCGGAGACCAGTTCGCAGTAGTGGCTACACTCGCGGAACAGGTCCTGTGGATGGGTTTCCTGGAAATAGCCCGCACCGATCTCTGCAGAAGGGATGTGCGCGGCGATTGCAAGCACCGGCACCCGAGACCTGTGGCAATCGAACAAGCCGTTGATGAGATGCAGATTGCCGGGTCCGCAACTGCCGGCGCAGACCGTGAGCTCTCCGGTCAGGTGCGCCTCGGCGCCGGCTGCAAACGCGGCAACCTCTTCGTGCCGGACGTGCACCCACTCGATCTTGCCCTGCCGCCGGAGGGAGTCGGTCAGACCGTTCAGGCTATCGCCAACGATCCCGTATATGCGTTTGACACCTGCTGCGGCGAGCGTCTCTGCGAACTGGTCAGCAACAGTTTTAGCCATGGCAGTTCCTTTCGCGAACTGATCGGCGAACGTTTCTTCTGCAATGCGGTTGCGGGCGTTACAGCGCCACCAGCTATTGTGGACGGTCGCTAGCTCGTTCTCGGTTCTCGTTCCCGATCAGTGGCAACGTACGGCTGGACCATCTTGGCTGGATCAACAACGCGATCGAACTCTCCCTCCGTGACGAAGCCGAGCTCCAGCGCCGCTGCCTTTAGGGTGAGATCATTGTCCATGGCGTGGTGCGCGATCTTCGAGGCCTTGTCGTACCCGATCACCGGCGCCAGTGCGGTGACCAGCATCAACGAGCGATCGACATATTCCGCGATCTTCTTGCGGTTCGGTTTCGTACCCTCAACGAGGAATTTGCGGAAATTGGCACACCCGTCCGTCATGATCGCGATCGAATGCATGAGATTGAAAATCATGAGCGGCTTATAGACATTCATCTCGAGGTAGCCGCCGGCGCCGCCGAAGCCGACGGCAACATCGTTCGCCATGACCTGCACCGCGACCATCGTCAGCGCTTCGGCCTGAGTCGGATTGACCTTGCCCGGCATGATCGAGGAGCCAGGCTCGTTCTCCGGAATCAGCAGCTCGGCGAAGCCGGCCCGCGGCCCGCAGGACATTAGGCGGATGTCGTTGCCGATTTTGTACAGCGATACGGCCAGAGTTCGGAGTGTACCCGAAAGTTGCACCAGGGCGTCGTGTGCACCCTGCACCGTGAACTTGTTCGCCGCACTGACGAACGGCAGCCCAGTCAGCCTTGCGATCTCCGCCGCTGCCGCCGCCGCGAAACCGGGCGCGGCATTGATCCCGGTACCGACGGCCGTGCCGCCGAGCGCCAGGCGATACACCCCTTTGAGGGCGTCCCTGATGCGCTCGAGGTCATCCCCCAGCATCCCCGCATAGCCAGACCATTCCTGTCCGAGCGTCAGCGGTGTTGCGTCCTGCATATGGGTGCGGCCAATCTTGACGATATCATTCCAATCAGCGGCATTGGCAGCGATCGCATCATGTAGCGTCTGGACCGCGGGGATCAGCCGTTGCGTCACGTTGACGGCAGCTGCGATGTACATCGCCGACGGGAAGCTGTCGTTCGAGGACTGTGACATGTTGACGTGATCGTTCGGGTGAACGGGTGCTTTGCTGCCAAGCGGCGTGCCAGCAAGCTGGCAGCTGCGATTGGAGATCACCTCGTTCACGTTCATATTGAACTGAGTGCCGCTGCCGGTCATCCACACGTGTAACGGGAACATGTCGTGATGCCGGCCGTCCAGTATCTCGTCGCAGACCTGCACGATGAGGGCGTGCGCCCGATCATCGAGCCGTCCGCCGTTGCGGTTGGCATGGGCCGCCGCCTTCTTCAGCGTGGCATAAGCCGTTATCATCTCCCGCGGCATCAGGTCCTTGCCGATGCTGAAATGCTCGAGCGAGCGCTGCGTCTGTGCCCCCCAGAGCTTATCGGCTGGAACGTCGACCTTACCGAGGCTGTCGGACTCCGAGCGAACGTCATTCATCGTGGTCTCCTGAGGCGTCACCTCTGTGCCCAGCTGTCCCTGCAAAGCTAGGCAGCCACATGCGCCAAAGTCTTTGCGCTGTTTCCGAATAAATCTGCGAAGTTCAGGAGCTGCGGCAGACCGATGTGTCGGTGCTAGCCAAACCCGAAAAAAATCTGAAATCTTCCGAGAATGTCTCCAACATGAACAGCCATGGATCCAGCCACCGAATCACAGGCGAGCGTCGCGTTTGGTCGTTTCCGGGTGTTGCCGCATCGCCGCGAACTCCTCGCCGACGGAGAGCCTGTTAGGCTTGGCGGGCGCGCCCTCGACGTA
>DASQVN010000318.1:0-2242 GCA_035640755.1 Rhodopila sp. | reverse complement strand
TCCGGCACGCCGTACAATGCGGCAAACACACCGAAGCGCGGCCCTTCCTGTTGGCCCAGCAGCACCTGATACAGGCAGCCGAACCAGGTGCGCAGGTCGGGGAACGGGTGACGCTTGCCGACCTCGAACACCACGTTCTGGATGTCCTCGGCGGCAGTACTGTCCATGCCGGCGAGGGTATCGGCCAGGTCCTGCAGTGCCGCCCGCTCGGTCGGGTCCGGGTCGCGGTAGTGCTTTCTCGGCCGGACGAAGTCGCGGTAGTAGGCAATGGCGTGATCAACTAGGCGCGCCAGCAGTGGCTGCGTCTGCGGGCTTGCCCCCGGCACATACCGCTCAATGAACCCCCACAGGATCTCCGGCTGCTCGGCGTTCACCACGCTGGCCAGATTCAACAGCATATTGAACGAGATCGGGCTGCCGCTGTGGTTCGGCACGCGTCCCAGGTGGATGTGCCAAGCCGGGTTGGTCCGCTGCTCCGCGTCGGCCTGGGTGCGCGCCTTCTCGAGATTCGAGACGTATTCGTCGGTCGCGCGTGGAATCACATCGAAATACAGCCGCTTGGCGCGCGTCGGCTGGTTGTACATGAACTGCGCGAGGGACTCCGGCGGCGCGTAGGTGAGCCATTCATCGACCGACAGCCCGTTGCCCTTGGACTTGCTGATCTTCTGCCCATCCTGGTCCAGGAACAGCTCATACGTCATTCCCTCCGGCGGCGTGCCGCCCAGGATCGTGCAGATGCGGCTCGACAGCTTGACCGAGTCGATCAAGTCCTTGCCGGACATTTCGTAATCGACGCCGAGCGCATACCATCGCATGGCCCAGTCCGCCTTCCATTGCAACTTGCACCGGCCGCCGCGGACCGAGGTCTCGAACGTCAGCCCGCTCTCCGGGTCCTTCCAGGTCACGGTGCCCGCCGCCGCGTCGATCCGCTCCATCGGCACCTGCATGACCACGCCGGTCCGCGGATGGATCGGCAGGATCGGGGAATAGGTGGCGCGCCGGTCCGGCCCCAGTGTCGGCAGGATGACCGCCATCACCTTGTCATAGCACTCCAGGACGCGAACCAGCGCCGTATCGAACTGGCCGGAGGTATAATAGTCGGTCGAGGATGCGAACTCATACTCGAAGCCGAAGGAATCGAGAAAGGCCCGCAGCCGGGCATTGTTATGCGCGCCGAAGGATTCATGCGTGCCGAACGGGTCCGGAATGCGCGTCAACGGCTTGCCCAGGTGCTGCGCGAGCAGGTCCCGGTTGGGCACATTGTCGGGCACCTTGCGCAGCCCGTCCATGTCGTCACTGAACGCCAGCAGGCGGGAGGGCAGGCCGGTCAGCTCGGTGAAGGCGTGCCGCACCCAGGACGTGCGCGCAACCTCCCCGAAGGTGCCGATATGCGGCAGGCCGGAGGGGCCGTAGCCGGTCTCGAACAGTGCGTGGTGCTTCCCCGACGCAGCCAGGCGCTCGGCGACCTTTCGTGCCTCCTCGAACGGCCACGCCCTCGGGATGTCGGTCATCATGTTGCGCACTGTATCGGACATGGGCGGAAGCTATGGATGGGGCTGCACAAGGTCAATCGCAACCAGCACCTGCCGGTTCCGTTTCGTGACGATATCCGGAATTTCACGTTCAGGAGGCTGCGTCCAGCTCCTCCTCGGCAGCGAGCCACTCCTCCTCGACCGCGGCGGCTTCCTTGGCGATTGCCGCAAGCCGGGCATTGGCGGCGGTGATCTCGGCCGCGCGGCCGGTGGCGTAGAGAGCCGGGTCGGCGAGCCTGGCCTCGATCCGGCTGCGTTCCTCGGCCAGCGCGGCAAGGCGCTTTTCAGCGGCCTGGGCCTTTCTGCGCAGAGGGGCGAGCGCCTGGCGCGCCTCGGCCCGTTCGCGCCGCTCGTCCCTCCGCGTCGCCGTGCCTGTCCTGCCGGCGGGACGGGCGCGTTCAGCAAGCAGGGCGCGGTAATCGTCCAGGTCGCCGTCAAACGGCTTCACCGTGCCGTCCGCCACCAGCCACAGCCGGTCGGCGACCAGCGCCACCAGGTTCGGGTCGTGGGTGATCAGAAGTACCGCGCCCTGGAAGTCCGACAGCGCCTTCACCAGCGCGTCGCGCGCATCGAGGTCCAGATGGTTGGTCGGCTCGTCCAGGATCAGAAGCTGCGGCGCGTCCCGTGTGGCCAGGGCCAGCAGCAGGCGCGCCTTCTCGCCGCCCGAAAGGTCGGCGATCGGGGTTTCCGCCCGGTCGGCGTCCAGGCCG
>DASQVN010000317.1:0-2671 GCA_035640755.1 Rhodopila sp. | reverse complement strand
CTCCTGCGGAGAGGACTCGGCGATCCGCTTGTCGGCCACCTTCCGCCCGCGCCGCAGCACGACCACGCGGTCGCATACCTCGAACACGTCCGGCATGCGGTGGGAGATCAGGATAACGGCGATCCCCGCCTCCCGCAGCCGGTTGATCAGCGCCAGCACTTCCGCGACCTGGCGCACCGAGATGGCTGCCGTCGGCTCATCCATCAGGATCAGCCGCGCCTCGGCCAGGCGGGTACGGGCGATGGCCACTGCCTGGCGCTGCCCGCCCGACATCTGGCGCACCAGGTCGCCGGCGCGGGTCTCGCTCTTGAGTTCGCGGAACAGTGCCGCCGCGCGCGCCGCCATGCCGCGGTGGTCGAGGAAGCCGATCGGCCCGATCCGCCGCTTCATCTCCCGCCCCAGGAACACGTTGGCTGCCGCGCTCAGGTTGTCGGCGAGCGCGAGATCCTGGTACACCACCTCGATCCCCGCCGCGCGGGCATCGACCGGGCGGGTGAAGTGTGCGGGCTGATCGGCGAAGAACATCCGCCCGGAGGTCGGGGGAAAGTTGCCGGCGATGATCTTCACCAGCGTCGATTTGCCCGCGCCGTTGTCGCCCATCAGCCCGACCACCTCGCCGGGTGCAACCGCGAAACTGACATCGGTCAGCGCCTGGATGGCGCCGAACGACTTGCCGATATGGTCGAGCGTCAGCAGCGACACCGGACCTCCTCCCTGTGTTTTGGGGCAGCGGGGTTACCCGTGCCCACCCTCCAGATACGCGGCCCGGATCTCGGGCTTGGCCAGCAGCTCAGCCCCGGTGCCGGCCATGGTAATGGCGCCGTTCACCAGGACGTAGCCGCGGTGCGCGAGCCGCAGGGCCTGGAACGCATTCTGCTCGACCAGCAGCACCGTCAAGCCGGTCTGTCGGTTCAGCTCGCGGATGGCGCTGAAGATCTGCCGCACGACCAGCGGCGCCAGACCAAGCGAGGGTTCATCAAGCAGCAGCAGCGAGGGCCGCGACATGAGCGCGCGCCCGATCGCCAGCATCTGCTGCTCGCCGCCCGAGAGCGTGCCGCCACGCTGGGATATCCGCTCCTTGAGCCGCGGGAACAGGGCGAAGACCTGGTCGAGCCCGGCTTCGATGTCGCCGCGGCCCGCGACCTCGGCCCCCATCAGCAGGTTTTCGTGCACCGTCATGCGGCTGAAGATGCGGCGCCCCTCCGGCGCCTGGGCAATGCCCCGCCGCATGATCTGGTGCGTCGGCCAGCGGGTGATGTCGACGCCCTCATGCACGATGGCGCCGGAGCGTGCGCGCGGGTTGCCGCAGATCGTCATCATCAGCGTCGACTTGCCGGCGCCGTTGGCGCCGATCAGGGTGACGATCTCGCCCTTCTCGACAACCAGGTCGATGCCGCGCAGCGCCTGGATCGCCCCGTAGAAGGCGGTGATGCCCGAGAGCGACAGGGCCGCGGTCATGCCGGCTCCTCATCCTCGTCGCCTTCGCCCAGATAGGCGGCGATCACGGCCGGATCAGCCCGCACTTCGGCCGGCGTGCCGTCGCTGATCTTCTTGCCGTGATCCAGCACTACGATGTGGTCGGAGATGCGCATCACCACCCCCATGTCATGCTCGATCAGCAGCAGGGCGCAGCCGCTGGCGCGGATGCGCAGCAGCAACTGGTTCAGCTCGTCCGACTCGCGCGGGTTGAGGCCGGCCGCCGGCTCATCCAGGCACAGCATGACCGGGTCGATGCACATCGCCCGTGCGATCTCCAGCCGCCGCTGCGCGCCGTAGGGCAGGGCGCCGGCCGGGTCGTCCGCCCGTGCCGTCAGCCCGATCGCGTCCAGCCAATGCCGGGCCTTGTCGATGCCCGCGGCCTCGGCCCTGCGGTAATGCCCGAGGCCCAGCACCGCGAGCACGCCGAACCCGGTGGAAGCCATCAGCGTGTTGTGCTGCGCGACCAGCAGATTCTCCAGCACCGTCATGCCGGCGAACAGGCGGACGTTCTGGAACGTGCGCGCCACCCGCGCACGGGACGCGATCCGGTGTCCCGGCATCCGCTCCAGCGCGAACTGCACCCCGTCCGCGTGGGTCAATGTGATCGATCCCTCGCTGGGGCGGTAGAATCCGGTGACGCAGTTGAACACCGTGGTCTTGCCGGCGCCGTTGGGACCGATCACCGCCGTGATATCGTCCGCCCGCGCCTCGAACGACAGGCCGTCCACCGCCTTCAGCCCGCCGAACCGCATGGTCAGGCCCGATACCGTCAGCATCAGCCACGCCCTTGCGCGACCAGTTCCGCCGCAATCTCCTTCCGGCGGGTGAGCGCGACACTGGGCGTGCGGCCGGAAACGAGGCCGCGCGGCCGCAGCACCATCATAAGCACCAGTGCGAGCCCGAAGATCAGCATGCGATAGAGCGGCAACTCACTGGCGATGCCCTGAAACACCGGGTTGCTCAACTGATCGCCGAGGAAGCTCAGGAAATTGCGCAGGCTCTCCAGCCCACCGACCATGACGATAGCGGCGAGCGCGACGCCCAACTGGCTGCCCATCCCGCCCAGGACGACGATCGCCAAGACGGTCGCGGATTCGATGAAGGTGAAGCTTTCCGGGCTGATGAACGCCTGGCGCGTGGCAAAGAAGGCGCCCGCGAAGCCGCCGAACATGGCGCCGATGGCAAACGCCGT
>DASQVN010000316.1:0-5750 GCA_035640755.1 Rhodopila sp. | reverse complement strand
GACGAACGGCAGGATCCACTCGCACCAGTTGAATGCCGTGGCAAATCTTAGCCATGCCTCGGCACGTTTCCAGAACCGCGCGAGCTCGTAGGAAATCACGGCAGGGGTCAGCAGCGCGCACAGCGCGACCGCTAGCCCAGTCAATGCCCGCCGCGGCCCCTCGGTGAACAGGGCCATGCTTGCACCGACCAGGGGAAACGCGATCAGCGGGGCCAGACTCGTCATGAATGCCTGAGGTGTCCCGCCAAAGCACCCAACCCCGTCCGCTCGGCCGCGTGCGATCCGTGCGATTCCCAGCAACACGCTCTGCCGCGTCGATGTCGTATCGTTCATACCTGGAATGCCGCGATGACGTCCCGATAGATGCGCGCAAGCTCGCGCAGCTCAGCCACCGGCACACGCTCGTCAACCTGATGCATGGTTGCGCCGACCAGCCCGAACTCGGCAACCGGGCAGTAACTGGCGATGAAGCGTGCATCGGACGTGCCGCCACCTGTGTCCAGCTTCGGATCGATCCCGGTTGCGCCCAGGATGGCCGAACGTAGGATATCAACCAGCGGGCCCGGCTTCGTGACAAACGATTCGCCGCTGACCGAGGCGGTCAGGTCAAACCGCTCTGCATAGTGTGCCAGCGTCGCGCGGACCCAGGCTGTCAGCGCCGCGCCGCTATGCGCATCATTGAAACGGATGTTCAGCATCGCCCGCGCCGACGCCGGGATCACGTTGGTCGCTGGGTTGCCGACATCGATGCTGGTGACCTGCAATGTCGAAGGCTCGAACCACTCCGTACCCGCATCCACCGGCGCAGCCGTCAATGCATCCAGCGCCCGGATCAGCCGGTGCACGGGGTTGTCGGCACGGTGCGGATACGCCACGTGCCCCTGCCTGCCGTGCACCTCGATCTGCACGTTCACGCTGCCGCGGCGGCCAATCTTCACCATGTCGCCCAAGCGGACGGGGCATGTCGGCTCCCCGACCAGGCAGAAATCCGGCACATGACCGTTGGCCTGCATCCATTGCAGCACCTTGACGGTGCCATCGACCGCCGGACCTTCCTCATCCCCGGTGATCAGGAAGCTGATCGACCCCTTCCCTGTCCCGGGTTCCAGATATTGTGCAACCCCCGCCACAAAAGCGCCGATCGCCCCCTTCATGTCACAGGCGCCGCGACCGTACAGCACGCCGTCTCGAACCTCGGCGCCAAATGGATCAGCACGCCAGCTTGCCGCGCCCACCGGCACGACATCAGTATGCCCGGCGAAGCAGATATGCGGTGCGCCGTCGCCCCGCCGAGCGAAGATGTTTTCGACCTCGCCATACCGCAGCCGGTACAACGCGAACCCCAGGCGCTCCAGTGCCGCAGCAAGTACTGTTTGCGCGCCGGCATCTTCCGGCGTGATCGAGGCGCAACGGATCAGCGATTGCGCCAATGGCAGCGGGTCGAGAAGATCGCTCAATCGCGCAGCAATTCGTTGATGGAGGTCTTGGCGCGCGTCTGCTCATCCACCGTCTTGACGATGACGGCACAGTACAGCGACGGGCCTGGCAATCCGTCCGGCAACGGCTTGCCTGGAAGCGATCCAGGAACCACGACGGAATAGGCCGGCACGCGCCCGGTATGGACCTGCCCGGTTGCCCGGTCGATCACCTTCGTCGAGGCGCCGATGAACACGCCCATCGACAGCACCGCCCCACGCTCCACCACCACCCCCTCAGCCACCTCGGAACGCGCGCCGATAAAGCAGTCATCCTCGATGATCACCGGGTTGGCCTGCAGCGGTTCGAGCACACCGCCAATGCCGACACCACCCGAAAGATGGCAATTCGCGCCGATCTGCGCACAGCTTCCCACCGTTGCCCAGGTATCCACCATGGTGTTGCGGCCTACCCAGGCACCAACATTGACGAAACTCGGCATGAGCACAGCCCCCGGCGCGATATAGGCCGACTTGCGCACCACCGCGCCCGGCACTGCGCGGAAGCCGGCCTCGCGGAACCGGTTCTCGCCCCAGCCCGCAAACTTCATCGGCACCTTGTCCCACACCGGCGCGCCGCCTGGTCCCTGCATCGGCCCGGAATCGGTCAGCCGGAATGACAGCAACACCGCTTTCTTGAGCCATTGGTTTACCTGCCAACCGGACTCGCCCTTTTCGGCGACCCGGACCCGGCCGCTGTCCAGCGCTTCCAGCGCGGCCTCAACCGCCTCCCGCGCCGCGCCTTTAGTGGCGGAGCTGACGGTGTCCCGCCGTTCCCAAAGCTCTTCGATCGGTGGTTGGAGACTATGCTGAGACATCCCGCGGCGTTTCCTGGTGGCAACGCGCGGGACGATGCTCAGACAGCCCTCTTCTGTCAACGCGGTTGACGTCCTCGGCGCCCGCCGTCAGTGATAGTAGCCTGGCGCGCCATAGTAGATTGTCGGCGGGGCGACATAGCCCGGAACCGCGGCATATGGCCTGTAATTGTGCTCGCGCCATTCATGCTCACGCCAGGCTTGCTCACGTCGTTCATGTTCGCGCCACGCATGTTCACGCCACTCATGACGCTCCCGCCAGCCCCAGTCATCATGGGCGAAGGCCGGAGCCGCCGCGGCGGTCACCGTCAGGGCGGCAAGCGCAGCAAGGGCGAGTCGACGAATACGCATCCTGTCCTCCTGTTCCGATTGTCGGGCGACCATCGGCACAACGGGTTTTCCCGCCCGGAAATGTCGAAAATCGGGCATCTTGAAGGCTTTTTCGTTCCCGTTTCGCTGCGCGGGTAGTGTAATGTGATTGCGCTTGCAGGAGGAGTCGATGTCACTACGGCGCGAATTGAAACGACGGGCCAGAATCATGATCGCGCCGTCGATCTTCCTGGCCGTTACCGCCTACTTCGGCTGGAACGCCGCCCAGGGTGACCGCGGCCTCGTGGCTTACGCGAAGCGGCGGGAGCTGCTGCGCCAAGTGATGGCCGACCAGGACGCCGCCAAGGCGGAACGCGACATGTGGCAGGTGCGGGTATCCGGCCTGCGCGCCAAGCACATCGACCCTGATGCACTGGATGAACGCGCCCGCGCCATGCTGAACCTCGCCGACCCGAGCGAAGTGATCGTCAAGCTCAACGGGCCGGACAAGCTCTTCTAGGCCTGCCCGGCGGCGTCTGCTGGTCAATCAGCGGTTCATCATCACCGGCAGGGTCGAGTGCTCCAGTACGTGCCGGGTCACCCCACCCAGGATCAACTGCCGCAAGCGGGAATGCGAGTATGCCCCCATCGACAGCAGGTCACAGCCGTACGCCGCCGCGGCGGCCAGCAGGCCCGCCCCGACCGACCCGTTCACTGACCGGAAGGTGATAATCTCCGGGTGAATATCGTGCAGGGCCAGGAAGGCCGCCAGTTCCGGAGCCGCCGGACCGCGCCTCTGATAGCCCTCGGCGGACAGGATCGCGACCGCGCTGGCACGCTCCATCCACGGTAGTGCAGCCTGCACCGATGAAGCCGATTCGGCGGTGCCGTTCCAGGCGAGGCATACGCGCGTACCGATGTCGGCTGGCGGCTTCTGCGGCGAGATCAGCACCGGCCGTCCGGAATCAAACAGTACGGCATGCAGCGCGTCCGAGGACGACACATCCTCGCCCGCATCCGGATGCGGCACGACAGTCAGGTCGGCCAAACGCGCCTGCTGCGCGACAATGTCCTCCTCCCGTCCCGTTACCGCGGCAAAGCTGGCCGTCGCGCGCTCAGCCCGCGCGTGCCCTTCCTGCACGTATACGTCATGGCGCGCCACAAAGCGTTCGAACATGGCCCGCACAGCCTGAGCGCGGTCATTACTCTCCTTTTCGGTGGCTGACATCATTTCTTCGATCATTGCCCCGGACAGGCCCTCTCCGGCCAGAGGCGCGACGTCACGGCTGTCGACCCGAACATGCAGGGCGGTGACGTGCGCATTCCATTTTCGCGCGATGAGCAGGGCTGTGGCCAAGGCGGCCTCACCCGCCGCGGTTCCGGTCAATGGCAACAGAATCTTGCGTATCGCCATGGGTACCCTCCTCCCGGGGTCTTGCACGTAGAGCAATGCAGGTTTGCATTTCGAGTGCAAGTAAGATCGGCGATGACAACGGAACCTCAGGGGAACAGCTTGCTCTGTCCCCAATTCCCGTCCGCATTCCGCTGATAAATGGTCCGATCATGCAGGCGGAACGGCATATCCTGCCAGAATTCAAAGTGGGCCGGAATGACCCGATAGCCCGACCAGTAGGGCGGCCGCGGAATATCATCCCCAGGGAACCGCCGTTCGGCATCAGCCAGTTGCTCCTCCAGCACCCGCCGCTCGGTCAGTGGCCTGGATTGCGCTGAAGCCCATGCGCCAAGTCGGGAGATCCTGGGTCGGGAAGCATAATAGGCGTCCGCTTCCGCATCGGTGACATCCTCCACCGTGCCCTCGATCCTGATCTGGCGGTGCAGTGACTTCCAATAGAACAGCAAGGTCGCCTTCGGATTGGCGGCGAGCTCCCGGCCTTTGCGGCTTTCCTTGTTGGTGTAGAACACGAACCCGCGCTCGTCGAAGCCCTTCAGCAGCACGGCGCGCGCCGAAGGCTGTCCCTGCGCATCGGCCGTCGCCAGGATCATGGCGTTGGGATCGTTGACCTCGGCCTTCTCGGCTTCCGTCATCCAGGCCTGGAACTGTTCAAACGGTGACGCGGCCAAAGACATGCAAGTAAATCCTCTCAGATGCGCCGGCCGGCGGAGATCACGCGCGTAGCAGGACCATCCATGCCACGGCAAGCCGCGGCATCCTGCTCATCGCGCCGCCCGGCGTCATTGCGGAAGGTCAATGCAACACCCCTTGCGGATTGCCGGCGCGCGAGCGATCACCATACCCAATCGGAACATCGCCCCAGGAGACCGCCATGCGAGAGACCCTCCGCCCCGATCCCCATGCGGAAATCCGCGACGAGGTGCGCAAGCTCTGTGCCCGGTTCCCCGGCGAATACTGGCGCAAGCTGGACGAAGTGCGAGGCTACCCGACCGAATTCGTCCGTGCCTTGACCGAGGCCGGCTACTTGGCCGCCCTGATCCCTGAGGAATACGGCGGCGCCGGCCTCCCCCTGTCTGCGGCCGCGGCGATCCTGGAAACCATCCAGTCTGAGGGCTGCAACGGCGCCGCCTGTCACGCACAGATGTACATCATGGGCACCATCCTGCGGCACGGATCGGACGCGCAGAAGAAATACTACCTGCCAAAGATCGCCACCGGAGAGTTGCGCCTACAGGCCTTCGGCGTCACCGAGCCCACGAGCGGCACCGACACCACCAGCCTCCGCACCTTCGCCAAGCGGGAAGGCGACCATTATATCGTCAACGGCCAGAAGGTCTGGACCAGCCGAGCCGAGCATTCCGACCTCATGCTGCTCCTGGCGCGGACAACGCCGCGGGACCAGACAGCAAAACGGACCGAGGGCCTGTCCACTTTCATCGTCGATATGCGCGAGGCTCTGGGCCACGGCCTGACCATTCGGCCGATCCGCACCATGATGAACCACAACTCGACCGAGATCTTCTTCGACAACATGAAAGTCCCGGCCGAGAACCTGGTCGGCGTCGAAGGCCGCGGCTTCCGCTACATCCTGGACGGCATGAACGCCGAGCGGCTGCTGATCGCGGCGGAGTGCATCGGCGACGCGAAGTGGTTCCTTCGCAAGGCCGTCGACTACGCGAAGGAACGGGTGGTGTTCGGCCGGCCGATCGGCCAGAATCAGGGCATCCAGTTCCCCCT
>DASQVN010000315.1:0-3217 GCA_035640755.1 Rhodopila sp. | reverse complement strand
CGTGAGCGGAACATCGAGGAAACGGCGCTGCGCACCAACCTCGAGGCCGCGGATGAGATCGCGCGCCAGTTGCGGCTGCGCGACCTGGCCGGGCTGATCGTCATCGACTTCATCGACATGGAGTCGAAGCGGCACAACGCGATGGTGGAGCGGCGGCTGAAGGAGGCGCTGAAGAACGACCGCGCCCGCATCCAGGTCGGCCATATCAGCCATTTCGGCCTGCTGGAAATGAGCCGCCAGCGCCTGCGCCCGTCCTTGGCGGAAACCAGCTTCATCGTCTGCCCGCACTGCGGCGGCACTGGACATGTGCGCAGCACCGAAAGCTCCGCCATCCATGTGCTGCGCGGGATCGAGGATGAAGGCGCGAAGCGGCGTTCAGCCGAGATCGTCGTGCATGTCTCGACCCCCGTTGCGCTGTATCTGCTGAACCACAAGCGCGAGCGGCTGCGGGAAATCGAGCTGCGCTATGCCATGCGCGTGATCGTGGCCGCGGATGACACGCAGATCGCACCGCAATACCGGATCGAGAAGGTGCGCACCCGCTCGCCGGATGAGGTCCCGCCGGTGGTGACGCCCGACCGGCCGGTCATCACCACGTCGCCCTTCGAGGCCGAGCTGGAGGATGAGGAGGACATCGAGGGCGCAGGCGCCGACGACGAAGACGAAGACACCGAGGAGGAGGCGCCGGACGACGCACGTGGCGCTGAAACGGCCGACGCGAGCGCTGAGGATACCGAACGTCGGCGCAAGCGCCGACGCCGGCGCCGGCGTGGCGGACGACGCGACGAGCAGCCTACCGCCGCCGAACCTCGCGGCGACGAGGAAACCGAACCGGCCACTGCGGCCGAGCCTGCGGCCGGGGCAGAGGCACCGGCCGACGCCGAGGCGGAGGAGGCGTTCGCCGCCGAGTCCGACTCGGCCGGGGGCGACTCGGGCGGGGGCGAGGAGGCGCCGGACTCGCCGCCGTTTTCGGACGAAGACGGGCGCTCCCGGCGGCGCGGACGGCGCGGCGGGCGGCGACGGCGGCGCGAGAACGAGGGTGAGCTGGCGCCGTTCGCAGTTCCCGGCGCCGAGCAGCCGGATCTGCGGCCGGCCTATGCCGGCCCGACCCCAGCCGATCCGTTCGGCGGCCAAGTGTTCGACATCTTCGACGTAATGGAACGGGCGGAGCGGGAGGCTGAAGTGCAGCCGTTACGCCGTACGGCATCGGCGGCTGACATTGTCAACGCCCCTCTGCCCGAACCGGGCTCGGCTGCGCCCGTCGCACCGCCAGCGGCTGCCAATCCGTCGTCGGCCAACACGCCCGCGGCTGCCCCTCAGGCCGAGATCACCAACGCGCCCGGGCCCGAACCGGCCGGCGAACTGCCGGCAGCGGAAACTGCCCCGACGCAAGCTGCGGAACCTGCAGCCGCAGAAGCCTCAGCGCCCGACGCAGCCGCTGCCGAGACGACACCGGAGGCAGCTGCCGAGGCGGAACCCCCACCGCCGGAGCCGGCAATCAAGCCGATCGTGATCGGCGCCAGCAATGAGCCGCCAGTGGAGAAGAAGCGGGGCTGGTGGCGGCGGTAGAAGCCGAAGCCAGCTCCAAGAAGCCGCCTGCGCGCACCATGTACCCGGTCCGTGCAGGTCTGCGGGCGCCGTTGCGGCGCCTGCCGTCTCCTTCCTCCACTCGTTCTTGCGCCGGACTCGCCAGCCCAGCGGGGCGGAGGGAAGCGGCCACGCTTGTGAGTGCGTGTGGCCGGAGGGGTATTTATTCAGGCTCGTCCTCGGCGCTGGCTGTGGCTTTGTGGCAACTGATTTTCATACCCTGTTGACGCTCCACGCCGGTTGCTGCAACGGAGACGTGTGTTCTACCGACAACGACATCTCCTGGCGATCGAGGGGCTGGAGCCGCCGGCGATCAACCAACTGCTCGACCTGGCCGAGAGCTATGTGCTGCTGAACCGTTCGGGAAAGACGCAGCGGGACCTGCTGCGCGGCCGCACCCTGATCAATCTGTTCTTCGAGGACAGCACCCGCACCCGGACCAGCTTCGAACTGGCGGGAAAGCGCCTGGGGGCGGATGTGATCAACATGTCGGTCTCCAGTTCCTCGGTGAACAAGGGGGAGACGCTGATCGATACCGCGGCGACGCTGAACGCCATGCACTGCGATCTGCTGGTGGTGCGGCACAACCAGTCCGGCGCGCCCAATCTGCTGGCCAGGATCGTCGACGCCGCGGTGATCAACGCCGGCGACGGCACGCATGAACACCCGACGCAGGCGCTGCTGGATGCACTGACCATCAAGCGCAACAAGGGCCGCATCGCCGGATTGGTGGTGGCGATCTGCGGCGACATTGCACATTCGCGCGTGGCGCGGTCCAACATCCATCTGCTGGCAACCATGGGCTGCCAGGTGCACCTCATCGGCCCGCCCACGCTGATCCCGGCCGAGATCGCCGGACTGGGCGTCACGGTGTTCCACGATATGGCCGTCGGCCTCAAGGACGCCGACGTGGTGATGATGCTGCGCCTGCAGCGCGAGCGCATGACCGGTGGCCTCATTCCGAGCGCGCGGGAATATTTCCGCTTCTATGGTCTCGACCGCGAGAAACTCTCGCACGCCAAGCCGGACGCGATCGTCATGCATCCCGGTCCGATGAACCGCGGCGTGGAAATCGACAGTGACATTGCCGACGACCCGCGGCGCAGCGTCATCAAGGAACAGGTGGAGATGGGGGTCGCCGTCCGCATGGCGGTGCTGGACATCCTGTCGCGGGATGATCGCCGCAATGACCGCTGACACGCTGTTTTCCCGTGTCCGCATCCTGGGCGCGGACGCCGATGTCACCGGGGACCTCCTGGTTCGCGACGGGGTGATCGCCGATTTCGGCGAAAGCCTGGGCCAGCCCGAAGGTGCGGCGGTGATCGAGGCCGAAGGCGCGGTGCTGTGCCCCGGCCTGGTCGATATGCGCGCGGCGTTGGGTGAACCCGGCTTCGAGTACCGCGAGACGATTGTCTCGGCCGCCGCGGCCGCCGCGGCAGGGGGAATCACCACGCTCGCCGCCCTGCCCGACACCCAGCCGGCCATCGATGATCCAGCCCTCGTGCAGTTGCTGCGCCGGCGCGGCGAGGAAACCGGCAGCCTGACCATCCTGCCTTATGGCGCGGTCACCCGCGGCTGCCGGGGCGAGGAACTGGCCGAACTGGGGTTGCTGCACGAAGCCGGCGCGGTC
>DASQVN010000314.1:0-6725 GCA_035640755.1 Rhodopila sp. | reverse complement strand
CCTTGAGCCGGGGATCCGCCCACCATGACGGAGGGACAGCGCTGGTGTCATACAACTTGTTGCGTCGAGCGAGGTTGTTGGCCCAATATCTACGACCCGGATGGAATCACCGAGTCTCGTGATTTCCGTCAACCGAGAAGGACAGGCATCGCATGGATGGTATGACAAACGGCCCGGATGAGCACCCGATCCGGTTCGATCTGCTGACCGAAAACCCTGTCTATAAACCGTTCCGCTATCCTTGGGCGCATGAGGCCTGGCTGACCCAGCAGCGCGTGCACTGGCTGCCGGAGGAAGTGCCGCTCGCTGACGACGTGAAGGACTGGCACCGTAACCTGACGGGCGCCGAGCGCAACCTGCTGACACAGATCTTCCGCTTCTTCACCCAGGCGGATGTCGAGGTGAACAACTGCTACATGAAGCACTACAGCCGGGTGTTCAAGCCGACGGAAGTGCTGATGATGCTGTCCGCCTTCTCCAACATCGAGACGGTGCACATCGCCGCGTACAGCCACTTGCTGGACACGGTCGGAATGCCGGAGATCGAGTACCAGGCGTTCCTGAAATACAAGGAGATGAAGGACAAATACGATTACATGCACGGCTTCTCGATCGAGTCGCGGCATGAGATCGCCAAGACGCTGGCGGCCTTCGGCGCGTTCACCGAGGGGCTGCAGCTGTTCGCCTCCTTCGCGATCCTGCTGAACTTTCCGCGCTTCGGCAAGATGAAGGGAATGGGGCAGATCATCACCTGGTCGGTGCGTGACGAGAGTCTGCACTGCGCCTCCATCATCCGCCTGTTCCGCACCTTCATCCAGGAAAATCAGGAGCTGTGGACGGAGGAACTGCGGCGGGAGCTGTACCTGATCTGCGCCACCATCGTCTCGCACGAGGATGCGTTCATCGATCTCGCGTTCGAGCAGGGGGCCGTGCAGGGGCTGACGCCGCACGAGGTGAAGCAATACATCCGCTACATCGCCGACCGGCGGCTGGTGGAGCTGGGATTGAACCCGCTGTTCCATATCGCGCGCAATCCGCTGCCGTGGCTGGACGACATGCTCAACGCCGTCGAGCATGCCAATTTCTTCGAGAATCGCGCGACCGAGTACAGCCGGGCGTCGACCCGCGGCACGTGGGACGAGGCGTTCGATCCCGTTCCGTCCGGCGCCGCCGACTCGGCGACATTGCCGGTTGAGTGACTTGACGTTGATCAAGCAAGGCGGCACAAGTCGCCGGCATGCCGTTCCGCCGATTGTCCGATCATCCATTTCTACAAGCGCGGAGCCGGGGAAAGTTCGAACGAATTCGACGAATCGGCCATTTTTCACGATCTCAACTCTGGTGTTAACGAATTTTTCACGTACGTCTTGTAGACTTGTGCATTGATGGACACTGTCCACGGGTCGATCGCCCCGACCTATCCGTATCGTTGTAAGACGGTGCGTATACGCGCACCCTTTGGAGGCTTGGATGATGAACACCCTCACGCTTGGCTCGGCGTTGAGCCGGCACGAAGAGGAGATAAGCCGGGAAACGGGACCATCCGGTGCGCCACGGTATAGCCGGCGTCTGTCGGACAAGATCCTGATCGCGTTCCACCACGCCTGCGACCAGGCGGACTTCGAGGTGGCCGAGCAGCTTCTGCATATCCTGGAAATGATGCTGACGCGCCGGCCGCTGACGCCGGATGGGACGCGCCGGCGCAATATGGAAAGCCTGATCGCGGCGCATGAGCGTTTGTGGCACCTGCGCCACCCCGACGCGGATGAGATGTGATCCGCCGGCCTTGAGGGGCAGCTGAATCCGGATTAATTCCCTGGCGCGGCATGGCTGTCCAGGCGTAGCGGCGCTGCGTCCTCCAACAACGCCCTGGCGGCTTCGGTAAACGACCCACCCGGCTCGTGCAGGACGAGGCCGGGCAACAGCCGCATCGGCGTGCGGCCGAGGCGAATCCCGCGCAGCAGCACGAGCTTTGCCGGCCGGCACGCTTTCGACCAGAGCGGGAACAGGGCTGAGCAGGGGCAGCGCGCGTCCTCCAAGGTGCGCAGCGCGGCCGGAACCAGTGCAGCCGGCAGCACCAGGGTCAGGGTGCCGCGGTCCCGCAGCGGCGCCGCGAGCCGCCGGACCCAGGTTTCAAGCAGCGTGGCCGATCCGCGCTTGGCAAGGTCCCGCCCCGTGACGGGCGAGGCCGAACCGTCGGGCGGGTGATAGGGCGGATTGGCGATGGCGTGGTCGAAGGGGCCGTCGAGCTTCACGGACTCGATCGGGCCTTCGATGACGCGGATCGTATCGAAGCCGTTGGCAGCGGCATTGGCGGCGGCGAGGCGCGCCACCGCCGGGTCCAGCTCGACCCCAGTAGCGCCGAGGCCGGGGACGCGCGCGGCGAGGCACAGCAGCGCGGCGCCGGCCCCAGTGCCGGCTTCCAGCACCCGCTCGTCTGGTCTGGCCGGTACCGCGGCGGCCAGGAGCACCGGCTCGATCCCGCTGCGGAAGCCGTGCGCGGGCTGGCTGTAGCGCACGCGGCCGCCCAGCAGGGTACCTTCGGTGATCAGCACTCGCCGGCGTCCCGCAGGATCCGCGCAGCGCGGGCGTAGTCGCCCTCGCTGACCACCAGGCGACGGGGGATGGCCCCGGCACTGCCTTCGGTGATGCTGGTATGGCTGTCGAGTACCACCGCCTGGATTCCTGCGTCGGCCAGCAGGGCGGTCAGGAACGACAGGCGCACCATGTCGTTGGAGGTAGTGAGTACGCGCATGAAGCGATCGTGAGCCGGTTGTGGCTGCCGCGCAACCATGCGCGTGATTGCGCGGTGCGAAGGTCGATGGCAGCATTTCCGGGGGAAATGGCCACCGGTCCGTGACGGCGGAGCACGGAACCGGGGAAATTGCGGCCAGTTCGATGGCCGGCCACGGCTTGACCCATTTCAAGCCCCGCCGATATGAAGTCCGCATTACCTGAAAGTCGGGAGAACCCGTTGGCCGGCGTCGCCAGTATCCTTGAAACAGGCGTGGCGCCTGCAAGCCCGTCGGCTGAAGACGCATTGTCGGCCCTGATTCGCCTGGTGCGCGCCGATCTGGAGGCCTGCAACCGCGTCATCGTCGCCAAGATGGACAGTCCGGTCGCGCTGATCCCGCAGCTTGCCGCACATATCGTGGCGGCGGGCGGCAAGCGGTTGCGGCCGCTGCTGACCCTCGCCTCGGCGCGGCTGTGCGGCTATCCGGGGGAGCCCGCAGGGGCGCGGCACGTCGAACTGGCGGCCTGCGTGGAGTTCATCCATACCGCGACCCTGCTGCATGACGATGTGGTGGATGAGAGTGTGTTGCGCCGCGGGCTTGCTTCGGCCAACGCGGTATTCGGCAACAAGGCGTCGGTGCTGGTCGGCGATTTCCTGTTTGCGCGCGCCTTCCAGTTGATGGTCGATGACGGATCGCTGAAGGTGCTGGGGATTCTGTCCAAGGCGGCGGCGACGATTGCGGAAGGCGAGGTGCTGCAGCTTGTCACGCAAAACGACCTCTCGACCACGGAGGAACGGTATCTCGAGGTCATCCAGGGCAAGACGGCGGCGCTGTTCGCGGCCGCATGCCAGGTTGGCGCAGTGATCGCCGACCGCCCGGCGCGGGAGGAGGCGGCACTGGCCGCGTTCGGCATGAACCTGGGCATTGCCTTCCAGCTCGTCGATGACGCGCTGGACTACAGCGCCGATCAGGCGACGCTGGGCAAGACGATCGGCGACGACTTCCGCGAAGGGAAGATCACGCTGCCCGTGCTGCTGGCCCATATGGCGGGCGATGAGCTGGAGCGGACATTCTGGCGGCGCACGGTCGAAGCACTGGAGCAGACGGAGTCCGACCTGGATCAGGCGGTGCACCTGATCACGCGGCACGACGCGATCCGGCTGACGCTGGAGCGGGCGCGCCGGTTCGCGAATGAGGCGAAGGCGGCGCTGGCGGTGTTCCCGGACTCGCCGTTCCAGCAGGCGCTGCGCGACGTGGCTGACTACACGGTGGATCGCCTGCGGTAACCACACCCTGGTGGCATAGGGGCGGTCGCGGCACAGTGGCTAGACGCAGCAAGAGCAGGGATAGACCCGAGAGACCGCGCCGGCAGCACCGGCCGGCCGGGCGCCTGCCGGCAGTCACCGTGATCCGGATCACCGGCACCGACGAATATGGTGATGCAGTGGGGCGGCCAGCGGGTTGGGATGTCGCCGACGGCCCGGCGCCGCTCGTGCTGATGCACCCGGAACGTGCCGGCGCCCCGTCGCTGGCGCCCGGAGACCGCGTGCTGGCTCGGCTCACCGAGATCGGCACCGGGCGCTATGAGGGGCGCACGATGCGGCGCATCGGGGAAGCGCCGAGCCGGATCCTGGGGGTGTATCGGCCAGGGGGGCATGGGGCGGGGCACGGCGCGCGGCATGGCGGGCGGATCGTGCCGACGGACCGGCGCGCCAAGGCGGAATGGGCCGTACCGCCGGGTGAGGATGCCGGCGCCGCGGCGGATGAGATCGTGCTGGCCGAACCGCTGCCGCGGGAGCACCGGCTGGGACTGAAGCCGGCGCGGGTGTTGGAGCGGCTGGGGCGGATGGGGGATGCGCGGGCGATCAGCATGATCGCCATCCACACCCACGACATTCCGCAGGTGTTCTCTGCGGACGCGCTGGCCGAGGCGCAGAACGCGCGCGGCGTGCGGCTTGGCCGACGCACCGACCTGCGCGAGGTGCCGCTGGTCACGATCGACGGGCCGGATGCGCGCGACTTCGACGATGCCGTGTATGCCGAACCGCTCTCGGAGCCTCATCGGGGCGGGTTCCGGCTGATCGTGGCGATTGCCGATGTCGCGCACTACGTCCGGCCGGGCTCCGCCCTCGACCAGGCGGCATCGGTGCGGGGCAACAGCGTGTATTTTCCTGACCGCGTCGTGCCGATGCTGCCCGAGGCATTGTCGAACAACTGGTGCAGCCTGCGCCCGCAGCAGGACCGCGGCTGCCTGTTCGTGGAGGTGATGATCGACCGGCACGGGCAGAAGACCAGCCACCGTTTCGGTCGCGGGCTGATGCGCAGCGCCGCGCGGCTGACGTATGAGGAGGTGCAGCAGGCGCACGACAGCCGGCACGATCTCGGGCTGCCGATTCCGCACCTCTACGCCGCGTTCCATGCGCTGCTGGCGGCACGGCAGAAGCGGGGGACACTCGACCTCGATCTGCCGGAGCGGCAGGTGGTGCTGGGCGCGGATGGTCACGTGGTCAGCGTCACGCCGCGCCCACGGCTCGACAGCCACCGGCTGATCGAGGAATTCATGGTGCTGGCCAACGTCGCCGCCGCCGAGGAGCTGGAGCGGCTGCATCAGCCGTGCATGTACCGGGTGCATGCGCCGCCCACCGAGGAAAAGCTGGAGGCGCTGCGGCAGTTCCTGGCGGGGTTCGGCATCAGCCTGCCGCCGGGGAACCGGATCCATCCGCGCGACCTGGACCGCGTCCTGCGCCGGGTGGCGGGCACGCCGGATGCGCTGCTGATCAATGAGGTGATGCTGCGCAGCCAGTCGCAGGCGGCGTACAGTCCGGACAATATCGGGCATTTCGGCCTGGCGCTGCCGCGCTATGCGCACTTTACCAGTCCGATCCGGCGCTATGCCGACCTCCTGGTACACCGCGCACTGATCAGGGGGCTGAAGCTCGGGCGTGACGGGATCACGGCGGAGCAGGCGGCCGAGATGCCCGAGATCGGTGAGCGTATTACGCAGACGGAACGGCGTGCGCAGCTTGCCGAGCGGGACGCGATTGACCGGTATCTGGCGGCGTTCATGGCGGAACGTGTCGGCCGGCATTTCGATGCGCGCATATCGGGCGTGACTCGTTTCGGCCTGTTCGTTACTGTTGCGGAAACCGGCGCAAGCGGCATGGTGCCGTTTGCAAGTCTGCCGGAAGATTACTGGCAGTATGACGAACGGGAGCAGACCCTGACCGGCCGCCGCACACACAAGGTTTTCCGCCTCGGGCAGGAGGTGGAGGTTTTGCTGTCGGAAGCCAATCCCGTGACCGGCAGCCTTTCGTTTCACATCCTGACCGGACAACCTGCATCGAGGCCCGGTTCCAGGCCGGGCAGGCGGTCGCGGCGGAGGTGATTCGCCTCGGCCTGCTGCTGGCGCTGGTGGTCATCGCGCGCGTGCACGCCGAAGGCGCGCCGGGTGCCGGCCTCGATCGTGCTCGGCTGACGGCCGTATATCAGGAATCGCTGACCTTCGTTGCGCCGCGCACCCTGGAGCCGGTGCCGATCCCGGAGCTGACGTTCTGGGGGCTGCAAAGCCTGAGTGCGCTCGATCCGGCGCTGCGCGTCGTGCTGTGGGAGAAGCGGCTGCGGTTGTTCCGGCAGGAGCAGTTGCTGGCGGAGCTCGCGGTGCCCGTGAGCGATACGGCGGCGGAATGGGCACGGATGACCACGGAGCTGACGGCGGCGGCGTTCGACGCTTCGGCACTCCTGCGGCAGGCCGGCACGCAAGGGCTGATCGAGGAATTCTTCGACCAGATGTTCAGCCGGCTGGACCCTTATTCGCGCTATGTGCCGCCGCAGGAGGCCGGCAAGGACCGGGAGAACCGGGCGGGCAAGGCGGGGCTGGGGCTCGCGGTCGGGCTGCACGGTAAACAGATCGAGGTGCGGTCGGTCGCGCGCGAGAGCCCGGCGGCGATTGCCGGGATTCATCCGGGCGATATCCTGGTTTTCGTCGACGGG
>DASQVN010000313.1:0-7450 GCA_035640755.1 Rhodopila sp. | reverse complement strand
CGCGGTCTGGCGCGTGCGCCACCGCTCCGCCGCGCTTGGCCTGCTCGCGCCGCCGGTGGGTGGCCCGAAGCTGGGGATTGTGATTGGCGCTGTGCTAGCCGCGCTGTGCCAGTCCCAGGGCGTGCTGGCGGCACCGATGAGCATTGTGCTGCTGGGCATCCTGCTGGCCGCCACCAGGCCGCACGCGTTGATGCAATTGATCGCGCTGGTGGTGGCGCAGAACGGCATTGCCCTGGCCGGCTGCCATGCGCCGGCTGGCTTCGGCGTGCCACTCGCCGGCCTTGTACTGCCCGTGCCACTGGCCGGCGCGCTGATTGCCGGCTATCCCCGTCCCGGCTGGGGTGTCATGAGCCCGCCGGCCGCGCACGCGATCGGCTGGGTACGGTTCGCAGCATCCGTGGGGCTGTTCATTGTCACCATCACCGTACCGCTCGATCCGATTGCCGCGGTGTTCGCCCCGCTTCTGGCGTTTGACGGCATGCTGCGCGCCTGGGCGGAGCGGACGCGGGTGGCGGCGGCGCCGTTCGGCCATGCGGCGGCACTGATCCGGGCGGGACTGATTGTGCTGGCCGTTGCCTCGCCTGTCCCCCTGACCGCGTGGTTTGGTATCACCGGGGCCATGATCGCCGCCCTGTTCCCGGTGATGGAGCGGTGCTGGCCACAGGTCACGCTGGGCCTGTGCGCCGCGGCATTCGCGCTGCTGGGCCTGCTCGCGGAGGGTGCCGGCATTCCGGCGGCTGGCTACCCTGCCCTGTTCATCGGCTATGCGGTCGTTGCCATACTGGTGCCGCCCCTCGCCGTGCCATTGACTGTCCTGGTTCTGCGTCAGGTCGCCACGCCCGAGTGGGCGCCGGCTGCGGCCTGGCTCGTGTCCGGCATCGGGCTGGCCGGGATGCTCGCCTGCGCGGTGATGTTGCAGTGCGGGCTTACCCGCCGTCCGTTGGGCCACCATCCCTTGGGTCGCCACCGGCTGACCCTCCTGTACCTGGGGCAGGTTGCCGTGGCGCTGGTGGCGATCGGGACGGACCGGCCGGACGGGCGCTATGCAGCGGCGATTCTGCTGATCCTGCTGATACTGACCCGCGCCGCGAGCCGGTTTGGCACCGGGCCCGCCGCGGCCCTGGCCGCCGCCGGGCTGGGTGGCGTTCCGCCCTTGGGGGTGTTCCCGGCGCTGATCCTCGTCGTGCTTGCCGTCTGCGGCACGGCGCCGTGGCTCCTGCTGCCGTTGGGCGCCGCCCTGGTGCTGATGGCGTCGGCGAGCCTGCCGCTGCGCCGGCCGGCGCTGGACAGCCGCACCGCGCTGCTGTCGGCCGCGTGGCTGCCGCTCGCGCTCGCGGTGTTGGTGGGGTTTCTGACGCCGGACTCCCTGGCGCGTTGGCTGCGCCTGCTGGCCGCCGGCGCCTCGTGAGCGGCCATTCCGTCCTGCAAGGTGCCGAGGCTGTCGTCTGCCGCCCCTGGCTGCGCCACATCCTGGCGCCTGACGACTGGTCCAGCCTGGCGCGAGGCGCCGCGGCCGACAGCTGGGTGCTGCTGGCGCACTGGGCCGACACCTATGCCGCCCACGCGCTCTACTACGATCCCACGGCGATGGCGGCGGTGCCCGCGTCCGTGCCGGTCCACGACCATGCCTACCCGGCGCTGTCACCCATCTTCCCCGGCGCCGCGCTGTATGAGCGGATGGTGCATGATCTGTGGGGCCATCAGGCTGCTGGGGGCGATCTGCGCCCCTGGCTCGACCATGGTGTCTGGCCGGCGGTGCCGCCGTTGTCCCTGCGCCCCGAGCCGCCGCCCGAGCTGACCGCTCCACCGCCCGCCGAATCCGCCTCGGACCGCCTCATGCTCCTGCCGCTCGGCCCTGTCTGGGGCGACCGGCAGGAAGCCGCGCACCTGCGCCTGATGCTGGACGGGCCGCGCGTCCGCCAGGCCGAAAGCCGCCTGGGCTATAGCCACAAGGGGATACTTGGCCTGATGCGCGGCAAGTCGCCCCGCGCCGCCGCGCGGTTCGCCGCGCGCCTCTCGGGGGATGCGACCGTTGCGCATTCGCTCGCCTTCGCCCAGGCGACCGAGGCTGCCGCCGACCAGCCGGCCCCGCCGCGCGCTGTCGCACTCCGGGTCGTGATGGCCGAGATCGAGCGCATTGCCGGACATCTGGACAATCTGGCCGGGACGGCCGCGCTGGCCGGCGCGCGGCTGGTGCAGACACGCTGCGCGGCATTGCGGGAAGTGGTGCTGCGCGCCTCGGAAGCCGCTTTCGGCCACCGGATGATGATGGACTGCGTCATTCCGGGCGGGCTGGCGATCGACTTGGCCGCGGGCGGCGCTCAGGCGATCCTGCGCGCCCTGGGCGACATCTCGCTGCGCCTGCCGTGGCTGCGCCACATGCACGAAGGCGCCGCGCTGTTCGCGCACCTGGCCGGAACCGCCCGCGCGGACGGGCCGGTCTCCGTGACGCTGGGCGTCGGCGGCATCGCCGGCCGCGCCTGCGGGCGGGCCTTCGATGTGCGGACGTTGTTTGCGCAGGGCTATGCCGGCCTGGCGCCGCGCCTCGCGATCCGCCCGGACGGCGACGCTGCCGCGCGCCAGCAATTGCGGATTTTCGAAGTCGAGGAGAGCATCCGCCTGATCGGCGCCGCGCTCAAGGATCTGCCGGATGGGCCGGTCAGCATCCCCCTGCCCCAGGTCAGCGGCGAGGGGATCGGCTGCGCCGAGTCGATCCGCGGCGATGTGTGGCACTGGCTGCAGCTTGATCACGGCCAGATCGCCGCGGTGTTCCCGCGCGATCCCGGCTGGGCGCTGTGGCCGCTGGCGGAACGGATGATGGAGGATGCTACGGCGAACGATGTTGGACTGATCCGCCTGTCGCTGGCGCTGCCGTCCTCGGGGCCCGACCTGTGATCCCGCGCCTGCCGGCTTGGCTGAAACCTTCAGGCGCAAGGGCCGAACCCGCCCCGGCACCCGATGCCGAAACGGCTGCCACGCTGGCGGCGCGGGTCGAGGCCGCCGCGCACAGGCGGCTGGGCCGCAGCCTGGCGATCCAGCACGTCAACACCGGAAGCTGCAACGGCTGCGAGCTGGAATTGCGCGCGCTGAACAATGTCTTCTACGACCTGGAACGGTTTGGGCTGCGCTTCGTGGACAACCCGCGGCATGCCGACGTGCTGCTGGTCACCGGTCCACTGACTCGCAACCTGGCCGCAGCGCTGGAGCGGGCGTGGGATGCCACGCCGGACCCGAAATGGGTTGTCGCGGTCGGTGACTGCGCCGTCGATGGCGGCGTGTTCAAAGGCAGCTATGCCGTGATCGGCGGCACCGGGCTGTGCGTGCCGGTTGACCTGACGGTCGGCGGTTGCCCGCCTTCCCCCGCCCGCATCCTGGCCGGCCTGCGTGCGCTGCTGGAGGCGAACGCCGAGCAGTAGGCGGGCGCGACGCGATCGGTAACCGGACCGGATCAACAATCGTTGCATCGGCAAACCGCGTGGTGACGACTAAACTTCCCGCTGCGCAACACGCCTTGCAGGAGGATGCCATGGCGAAAAAATTTGGGGCGACAGCCCGGCTCGGACTGGCCGGCCTGACCATGATGGGGCTGGCGGGGTGCTCGTGGTTCGGTGGCTCGCGGGCGACGAATCCGCCGCCGCCCACCCCGGCCGCCGCGACCACACCGCCGACCGCGCCGGTGGCGCCCGTCACCATCAAGGACGTGCAGAGTGCGCTGCAACAGGCTGGCTACTACAAGAACGGCAAGGTCGATGGCGTATGGGGCCGCGGCACCCAGCGGGCGGTGACCCAGTTCCAGCACGACCATAACCTGCCGGCGAACGGCAAGCTGGACGTACCGACGCTGCAAGCGCTGAACCTGACGGGAACGCCGCCTTCTACCACCGACATGAGCAATCCGCCGCCGAGTCATGCGGCCCCGAATAATCCGGCGCCACCGCCGCCACCGAACAACCCGCCCGCCGGCAGCGAAAGCAACCCGCCCGCCGGCAGCGAAAGCAACCCGCAGGCACACTGAATCCCGGAAAATTCTTGCATGAAATGAAACCGGGCTGGATGACGCGGGGTCCTGCTTCATCCAGGCCGGAAAACCAGTCGGGACCAGCCGAATGGCCGGTCCCGTTCTGGGTCTTTGTCTGGTCGCGTAATTCAGACTTCCGGCGGTCCCGCCTTCAGTCATCACGCTCCCGGCCAGTTACAGCGGGACACGCGCTAGCTGGCGGTCGGTGCCGTCGCGGCCTTCCTGTGCTTGTGCGCGCTGGCCTTGTGGATCGAGGTGTGGTGCTTGGCGGTCTTGTGGTGGCTGGCAGCCATCACCGGGGAGGCAACCAGGGCCGTGGCCGGCAGGACGATGGCCAGGGCGGCGATCAGGCGGGTGAGCGAGGTCTTCACGAGCGTAGGCTCCGGGATTGAGAGAGGTGTTCAGGCTGACAGTCGGGGCGAAGGCCTCGCCCTAATCGACTGGTTTCATTTTGCCTCCCGATTCCGTGTAGGCGCAAGTGAATTAAGGTTCGGAAACGATATGGAACCATCAAAAAAACCCATAGCGGCACGCCAGCCACAGTTTCTTCCATTTTGGAAGCTCAACCCGTTCGTGTGAACGCTCCCATCCCCGCCGTTCCAGCGCCGTCAGGATCGAATCGTAGGTCGCGCCCATCAGCCGCGCGGGCTTCATGGCCTTGCGGTCGCATTGCCGCATGGCGGCGCGGGCTGCGTGGAAGTAATCATGCGCCAGCACTGCGAGCTTCCCGCACGCCACGGAAAGTCCAGGTTCAAACAGCAGTTTTTCCGGATCGGCGGGGACCCCGGCGGCCTCGAGGTACTCTTTCGGCAGGTATATCCGGCCTCTTTCTGCATCCTCCTTGATGTCGCGCAAGATATTCGTCAGTTGCAGCGCCCGCCCGAGCGCATGCGCGACCCTGTCCGCCGCCGGCGAGGCATCGCCGAATGTCCTGACCGACAGTCGCCCGACCGCCGAGGCGACGCGGTCGCAGTAGAGGTCCAGGCTCGCCATGTCCGGCGCCAGCACGACCGTTTCGGCATCGGTTTCCATGCCGTCGATCACCGCAATAAAGTCGTCGGCACGGAGCTCGAACCGCGGCACGGCGGCGGCCAACACGCGGGTGACGGCGCACTGCGCCTCGCCGCGGTACAGCGCCGCGATCCGGTTCCGCCAGTCGGCCAGCCCGGCGCGCTTTTCTGCCAGTGGAATCGCCTCATCGGCGATATCGTCGACGATGCGGCAGAAGGCGTAGATCGCGTACATCGCGTGCCGCCGGTCGGCCGGCAGCACGCGCATGCCGTGATAGAACGAGGTGCCCGCCTTGCGAACGATCGCCTCGATCTCATCCAGATCGGCCTGGGCAGCGCCCAGCGGTGTCGCGCGCGGGCTCAAGGCAGCCATGCCAG
The DNA here is from genome assembly GCA_035640755.1 of Rhodopila sp. Lineage (GTDB taxonomy): Bacteria > Pseudomonadota > Alphaproteobacteria > Acetobacterales > Acetobacteraceae > Rhodopila. The sequence goes on along the minus strand of DASQVN010000313.1, from coordinate 2,044 downwards.
CGATGCGACGATGCTGAGCACGGCGTCGCTTTTCCGGAGCTTCACGCGCCTCGCCAGCGGGTCCTGCCGAGCCAGGCGGCGGGCCAGACGCCTGGCGAGTTGGACGATCAGTGCCGTCTCGATCCGGAGCCGGCGGTCGCGCACCGTGCGGGGCAGGTCCGCGGCCGCCCTGTTGAGTCGGTTGACCTCGTTCAGCAGAGCGTCGAGCACCCGACGCAGCGCCGGCGTCTGTTGCGGGCGTGCCAGGTCGGCGACCGCGGCACCGAAATGATCCAGCAGCGTCTGCGGCAGATAGCACCGGTCGAGCTGCGCGAGGTCGCGGCCGCAATCCTGCATATGGTTCAGCACCTGCAGCGACGTGCACAGCGCGTCCGACGGCGCATGGGTGTGGTGCGATTCGCCATGCACGTCCAGCACATAGCGGCCAACCGGGTTGGCCGAGTATCGGCAGTAGTCATACAGCTCCTCGATCGTGCCATAGCGGTGCTTGGTGACGTCCTGGCGGAAGGCGATCAGCAGGTCGGTGGCGTGCCGCGGCGTCACGCCTGTGCGCGCCAGGCTGTCGCGCAGCGCCGCCGCGGCGGGCGAGCCCGAATCCCGCCGTCCCAGCAGGACGTCCTCCATCACGTCCAGCCGGAACAGCTTGTCGTCAGCAGGCAGCAGTGGTGAATCCGAGATGTCATCGGCATTGCGCGCGAAAGCGTAGTAACGATGGATCGGCTCGCGGAAGCGCGGCGCGATCAGGTGGGAGCCAACGGGGAAGTTCTCATCTGCGCGGTCCTTGCCTGACCACGCCTCGACATTCGGTCCGCTCACCCGCCGGCCCCCTGGTAGGCGCGCCCCTTCCAGGCGACGCCCCGGCCGCGGAAATGGTTCACCGCAGAACCGATTGTTGCGGCCATGTAGAATGCCGCCACCAGCGGCAGGAACGGCGCCCACAGCGGCGAGCGGCCGAAGCGGCGCAGCGTCGGCAGATAGGAGACTGCGAGCAGCGCCCAGGCTGCGATCCCGCACCACCGCGCCAGCCCATGCCCGAACAGCGCCGCCGCGGGCGGTACCAGCCAGACGAGCGCCATCGCCAGCGTCGTGCCGGCGACCAGCGCGAGCGAATAGCGGAGCTGCACGAACGCGGTCCGCGTGATCATGCGCCAGATATCGCCGACGTGCGGATAGGGCCGCACCGAACGTGCCAGCTCGGCATGGCCGAGCCAGATCCGCCCACCTTGTTTCACGGCCGCCGCCAGCGCGACATCGTCGATCAACGCCCCCCTGATTCGTTCGATCCCGCCGATCCGGGCAAGCGCGGAGGCGCGGACCAGAATCGTCCCTCCCGCCGCCGCGGCGGTGCCCTTCAGCGCATCGTTTACCCAGGCAAACGGGTAGAGCAGTTGAAAAAAGAACACGAAAGCCGGCACCAGCGCACGTTCGGCCGGTGTGTTGCAGGCAAGCTTCACCATCTCGGAAACCAGATCAAGCCGGTCCTGCTCGATCCGCGTGACCAGCGAGGCGAGATGATCCGGTTCGTGTACGATGTCGGCGTCGGTCAGCAGAATGAGTTCGGCCGAACCAGCCTCCCTGACGCCTTGCGCTACGGCCCATAGCTTGCCGCTCCAGCCCGCGGGCCTGGACGCGCCGGAGATCACCGTCAGGCGCGGATCGCCGATTGCGTGTGCGATCGCGCCGGTGCCATCGGTGCTGTTGTCATCGACCAGGATGACGCGCAACGCGCCAGCGTAGCGCTGCCCCAGCAACGAGCGCAGCGTGGCCCCGATCAGCGGCGCCTCATCCCGGGCGGGAACCACCACGGCGACGGGCGGCGCCGCCGCCGGCTGCGGCACCGGCAGCACCGGCCCGGATTGCCAGAAGCGCCCGTGCCCAGCCAGCAGATAGAGCCAGACCAGCAGCGACAGGATAGCAAGGATTGTCATGCCTTCAGCATGCCGTTGGCGCGGAACCAGGCAACCGCATCCTCCACCGCCTGCCGCACCGGGCGCGCGTGGTAGCCAAGTTCCCGCACCGCCTTGTCGGACGAGAAGAACATCTT